>CANGGT010000011.1 GCA_947453375.1 Planctomycetaceae bacterium | reverse complement strand
CCCGATCGATCCGGGCTCGCTTTCGAAGGCCGTCTCCACTCCTCCGTCAGCGCCGTCAGGCACCGGTTCGGCCATTCCCCCTGCCGTCGAGGCCCTCATGCCCCCCGCTGTCCGGTTCGTCTTCGTGATCCACGACCATCAGCCGATCGGTAATTTCGACGGTGTCTACGAACAAGCCTGGAAGGATGCCTACCAGCCGCTCCTCGATCTCCTCCAACGCCACCCCGGCATCCGCGTCGCCATCCACACCAGCGGCCCGCTCGCCGAATGGCTCGACGCCCACCACCCGGAGTATCTCGACCAGCTCGCGCGGCTCGCCGACGAACGCCAGATCGAGATCGTCGGCGGTGCGTTCTATGAGCCGGTCTTGGCGATGCTCCCGCCGCGCGACCGCGTCAGCCAGATCCGCCGCTACGCCACCTGGCTCGAGCGCCGACTGAAGACGCGCGTCAGCGGCATGTGGCTGGCCGAGCGGGTGTGGGATCCCGGCATGGCCGCCGATCTCGCCCGGGCCGGGGTCGAGTGGACGATCCTCGACGACACCCACTTCAAGGCCGCCGGGCTCGCCGACGAGCAGCTCGACTGCCACTGGCTCACCGAGGGGGACGGGGCGACGCTGGCAGTCTTCCCGGTGAGCGAGCGGCTGCGGTACGTCATCCCCTTCGGGACCCCGGAGGAGGCGATCGATCATCTCCGCACCCTCGCCGCCCGGCGCCACGGGGCGCTGGCGGTGTTCGGCGACGACGGGGAGAAGTTCGGCGTCTGGCCCGACACCCACCGCACCTGCTTCGAAGAGGGGTGGCTCGAGCGGCTGTTCACGCTCCTCGAGGCGAGCGCCGATTGGGTGGAAATGTGCCTGCCGTCAGAGATCGTCCGCCAAGTGCCGCCGGCCGGGACGGTCTGGCTGCCCGAATGCAGCTACCGCGAGATGACCGAGTGGGTCCTTCCTCCGGAGGCGCAAGGGGCCTGTGTCCGGGCCCGCGTTGGGGCCGCGGCCGATCCGCGGTTGGCTGCCGTGGCGCCGTTCATCCGCGGAGGGAGCTGGCGCAACTTCCGCCTCCGCTACCCCGAGGCCAACGAGATGTATGCCCGGGCGATGGCGGTGAGCGCGCGGCTCGAGGGGATGCGCGGCGCGGGGGATGCCGATCCCGATTTCCTCGAGCGGGCGACGACCGCGCTCCACCGCGGGCAGTGCAACTGCGCCTACTGGCACGGGGCCTTCGGCGGCATCTATCTCCCCCATCTCCGCAATGCCGTCTACAGCCAGCTCATCGAGGCCGACACGCTCCTCGACCGGGCCGGTGGCGGCGGCGAGCGGACGGGGATCGAGGCGGTCGTGCGCGACTGGGATTTCGACGGCCGCACGGAGATCCGCGTCTCGAACGGCCCGTTCGACGCTTGGTTCGCACCGGCGCGGGGAGGCATCCTCTACGAGCTCGATCTCCGCGACCAGCGCCACAACCTCCTCGCCACGCTCGACCGTCGCCCCGAGGCGTATCACGCCGAGGTCCTCGCCGGACCAGGCGTGGCCCGGAGCATCATCGACGCCTCGCAGCCGGCGAAGTTCAAGGAGGAGGGGCTCGAGCGGTTTGTCCGTCACGATCCCTCGCGGCGGAAGATGCTCGTCGACCATTTCTGGGATGTCGAGGTCGACCCGGTGGCCGTCGCCGACGGCACGGCGATGGAACGGGGCGACTTCGCCAACGGGGCCTATGAGGCCGCGGTGCGGCAGAGCGACAGTCGGGTCGAGGTCGTGCTCGCCCGGGCCGGCAATGCCTGGGGGATTCCGTTCACGCTCGGCAAGACGGTGACGCTCGCCGCCGGCGGTCGGACGATCGACATCGCCTACCGGATCGAGGGGCTCCCCGCCGGATTCCGCCAGCACCTCGCGGTGGAGTTCAATTTTGCCGGGATGCCCGCCGACGCTCCAGGGCGAGTCTTCCGCGATGGAGCGGCCCGGCCCCTCGGCCATCTCGGCACCCGTCTCGATCTCGTCGGCGCCACGACGATCGGGCTGGTCGACGACTGGGTCGACATCGATGCCCGGCTCGCGGTGTCGGGGACACTCCCGACGGGGATCTGGACGTTCCCGATCCGGACGGTGAGCCAGTCGGAAGGGGGCTTCGAGTCGGTCCATCAGTCGGTCGTCGTCATGCCCCACTGGATCGTGGAGGGGAATCACGCCGGGGTCTGGGAGACGACGCTCTCGCTTGCCATCGATCGCCTCTCCACCTCAGGCTGAGCGTCTCGGGCTGACGAGCCTGACGAACTGGATCAACCGCGCGCGAGACTGACCCAGTCGAGCGGCGGGGCGGTGACCGTGGCGGCGTGGGGGAGCACCGCGACCGCGATCCGGGGGAGATGACGGACGATCTCCTTGGCGCCGTCGCGGGCGATCCGGCGGGGAGACGTGGGGGTAGCCTCGTCGGCGGGGCTGTCGGCATCGATTTGGGAGAGCACCACGGCGGCGACCTCGAGGCCGCGGGCCTCGGCCGCAAAGCAGGTCGCCAGCACCCGGCCGACGCAGCCGAGTCGACCGCTGTCGACCACGATCAACGGCAACCCGAGGTCGGCGGCGAGATCGGCATTGAGGAGGCGGTCGGTGAGCGGAGAGAAGAGGCCACCGGCCCCTTCGACGATCAGGCAATCGCTCGTCGGGGCCCATGCGAGAACGCCGTCGCGGAGGAGCGTCTCGTCGATCGCCCGTCCCTCGGCGCGGGCGGCGTGGTGCGGGGCGAGGGGAAGCGCGAAGGCCTGTGGGCAGACGGCCGGCAGCGTCCGGGGCCGGCCTGCCGCCTCCCAGAGGGTTTCGGCATCGCTGGGCCCCCCGGCGACGACACCACTCGCGACCGGCTTGGAGACTCCGACGCTCATTCCCCCCGCGACGAGCGTCCGGACGATCATCGCCGCCACGAACGTTTTCCCGGCATCGGTGTCGGTGCCGGTGACGAAGAGGCCGAGAAATTGCCTCGAGACAGGGGCTTTCACGGCGATTCCCCAGGGATTCGACTCGACTGGTTTGCCTTCGGATGCCGAAGGTTCTACACTAGAGCTGTGATTGAGACTCGGTCTCAACAAGCTGGCGTTGTTGGTGATTCGCTGACGTGAGCCGATGTCGACTTGGCTGCCGCCGGTCGAGGGGAGGTGATCGTGACGAGCCTGAGAGAGATCGCCATCGGGTCGACCGCCGAGGTCGAACTGATCACGGGGTCAGACCCGACCTCCGAACGTCTCCTCGAGATGGGCATCACGCCCGGCGTCCACGTCAGGGTCGTCGGCGCCGCGCCGCTGGGTTGTCCGCTGGAACTCGAGGTCCGGGGCTACCGGCTTTCGATTCGTCGCAGCGACGCCGCCCGCGTGGCGGTCTTTCCGTCGGTCGGACCACGGTCGCCGCGGGTCGCTCCCTCGTCGATCCGGCGCCCCCTGCCCCGCTGACCCCCGGAATCGGCCCCGCCATGAACGTGACCGCCGCGGGGGCTGCGGACGCGTCTCCGCCACTGACGGTCGCCCTGCTGGGCAACCCAAACACCGGCAAAAGCTCGCTTTTTACGGCGCTGGCCGGCATTCCCACGCGTGTCGGCAACTACCCCGGCGTGACGGTCGAGGAGAAGGTCGGCCGCTTCATCCACGCCGGTCGCCCGATCGATCTCATCGATCTCCCCGGCACCTACAGCCTCTCGCCGAAGAGCCCCGACGAGAAGGTGGCTGTCGATCTGCTCCGTGGCCGGTTGGCAGGAATGCCGGCGCCGGACCGGATCGTGATCGTCGTCGATGCCACGAATCTCGAACGCAATCTCTACCTCGCCAGCCAGGCGATCGAGATCGGACTCCCCACGATCATCGCCCTCACCCTCGGTGATGCCGCGGCCGATCGGGGCATCGAAGTCGACGCGGCCGAACTCTCCCGCCGGCTCGGCTGCGAGGTCGTTCCGGTGGTGGCACCACGCCGGCAGGGGATCTCCCGGCTCGCCGATGCAATCCTTGCCGCGGTGCCCCCCCGACAGCCGGAAGGGCTGGCGACGACGCTCGCCGCCGTCGATCCCGCCCAGTCGCCGGCGGCGCGGGAGGCGATCGGTCGCTACGCCTGGATCGAGCGGGTGGTCGAGGGGGTCGTCCGCCGGCGCCCGGTGGTGCGCACGATCGACGACCGGATCGACGCGATCGTCACGCACCGCGTCTGGGGCACGCTCCTGTTCGCGCTCACCATGCTTGCGGTGTTCACGTCGATCTTCTGGCTCGCGGCGCCGCTCATGGAGGGAATCTCCGCCGGCGTCGATACGGTCGCCGAGGTCGTCGGCAGCCTTCTTCCGGAAGGAGCGCTCCGCTCGCTCATCGTCGACGGCGTGATCGCCGGGGCGGGGAGCGTGGTCGTTTTCGTCCCGCAGATCGCTCTGTTGTTCTTCTGGATCGCGCTCCTCGAGGGCTGCGGCTATCTGTCGCGGGCGGCGTTCCTCATGGATCGGCTCCTGGTGGGGGTGGGGCTGTCGGGGAAGTCGTTCATCCCGCTCCTCTCGAGCTTCGCCTGCGCGATCCCCGGGATCATGGCGGCGCGGACGATCGAGAACCCCCGCGACCGGCTCCTTACGATCCTCCTCGCGCCGCTCATGAGCTGTTCGGCGCGGCTCCCGGTCTATTTCCTCATGTGCGGCGCGTTCGTCCCCAACGTGCCGGTGGCGGGGATTCCCTGGCTCCGGCTCCCGGCTGTCGTGCTCGCGTCGCTCTACGCCCTCGGCGTGGTCGTGGCGGCGCTTGCGGCGCTGGTGCTCACGCGGACGGTGTTCCGCGGTCCGCCGCAGCCGTTTGTCATGGAACTCCCCGGCTGGCGCTGGCCTCAGGCCCGGATCGTCCTCGAGCGCGTCCGCGAGGCGACCTGGTCGTTCCTCTCCGGCGCCGGTACCACGATCCTCGCCATGAGCGTCGTGCTCTGGGCGCTCTCCCACTACCCCCGCAACGAGGCTGCGATCGAGGCCGAGGTGGCGAGCGAGCGCTCGGACCTCCGCGCCCGGCTCGACGGCGAGGCCGACGCCGCGACGGTCGCCGATCTCTCCGCGGCACTTCAATCGCTCGACACCCCGGAGGGGCTCGACGCCGCCAGACGGGGCGCCGCCCAGCGCTTGAGCTTCCTCGGGATCTCCGGCCGCTTCATCGAGCCGGTCGTTCGGCCGCTGGGGTGGGACTGGCGGCTGGGATGTGCGGCGATCGCCAGTTTCCCGGCCCGCGAGGTGGTGCTGGGGACGCTCGGCGTGATCTACAACCTCGGCGACGTCGATGCCGGGAGCGAGGAGGGGGGGACGGCGCTCGTCCGCCGTCTCCGGGCCGCGACATGGGACGGCAGCCGGCGGAAGGTGTTCACGCTGCCGGTGGCCCTGTCGATCATGGTGTTCTTCGCGCTGTGTGCGCAGTGTGCGAGCACGCTGGTGGTGATCTGGCGGGAGACCGGGAGTTGGATCTGGCCGGTGGCGTCGTTCACCGCGATGACGACGCTTGCGTGGCTGGGGGCGTTTGTCACCTATCAACTCGGCACGTTGCTCCTCGGCTGAGGTGTCCTGTGCCCACGCTCCTTCAGGATGGAATTGCGATCGTGGTGGCCGTCGCAGCGGCCGTCTGGATGGTGCGATCGCTCGTCGGCCGAGTCCTCGCCCCGTCGTGTGCCCCTCCGCCGGGGATCCCAGCGGGGTACGACGGCTTCGTGCCGCTGGAGGGGATCGCGCCCCCGCCTGGACGCCGCGAATCCCCCAGCTGCGCCGGAACTCCCGGCCATCGGCTCCACAGGGGCTGAAACTGCCCTTTGGGGGACCTGGGCCACTTGCTACCCTCCCGCCCTGTTTCCCCAGCCCCGCCCCGTCGGTTTCCGGGCCGGTCGCGCCCGAGCGCCCGCTTGCCGCAGGCTTCGGGGGGACGAATCGGAGGAAGGGAGAGCCCATGGCAGACGGCGACACGGCCCTGATCGATGCGGATGCGACGAATCGCCGCGCCCCGGCGGCGGCGGCGCCCGAGACGCTTCCTGCGCGCCCCCGGTCGCCGCGGTTGGCCGTCGCCCTGATGACCCCGTGGGATCAGCAGTGCGGGAATGCCGAGTACGCGAAACGGCTCGCGGTCGGTCTCGAGCGGTTTGCCGATGTCCTCCCCTTCGACATGCAGAACTTCATCGACGGCGATCGGCGGATCTCGGCCGGCGAGATGAACCGCTACTTCACCGATCTCATCGGCCGTGTGAATCGCTCCCGGGCCGATCTCGTCCACATCCAGCACGAGTTCTGCTTCTTTGCCCGCCGGATCGGCCCGTCGAACCAGCGGTTTGCCGACGTCTGCCGCCGGCTCGACAAGCCGTTGGTGGTGAGCCTCCACACGTGGCTCAAGAGCATGACGCGCAACCAACGCAACCGGCCGACGTCGCAGTTCGTCGAGGGGGTCTTTCACCGGCTCCGCAACCGGCACATCAGCGCCGCGCTCCACCGTGCCGACGCGATCGTCCTCCACAGCAAGGACACCCACAAATACTTCGTGGAGACCTTCCCGAAGCTTAAAAAACGGGTGACCGTGGTGCCGATCCCGATCGAGCGGGTGGACAGCGCGCACGTCACCCCGTCGTTCGTGAAGCATCCGCGGGATACGTGGGTGATGATGCCGGGCTTCGTGAGCCGCTACAAGGGGCACGGCCACCTCCTCAGCGCTTTCAGGCACCTGCCAGAGTCGTTCAAGCTCGTCGTCGCCGGCGGCATCCACCCCAAGGACAAGACCGGCAACGACTACTGGATGGATCTCATCCAGCAGGCCGACGTCTGGGGGCTCCAGTCGCGGATCATTTTCACCGGTTTCCTCGGCGACCCGGCCGAACAAGGGGCCGTCCTCTCGCAGGCGGATGTGTTCGTCCTGCCGTACGACGAGGTCGGGCAGTCGGGGTCGGCGGTGCTCGCCGACGCCCTCTCCTATGACCGGCCGGTGATCACGTCGCGGGCGAAGTCGATGTTCGTCTACCGGATGGAGAAGCAGACGGCGTTCTCGAGCATCGCCATCGATGTCGGCGACGCCGAGGCCTTCGCCAAGACGATCAAGGAATGTGTCCGGGCCGAGGAGAAGTTCCACCCCGACGCGCAGAGCCACCGTGATGCCGCCCGGGCGTCCTATTCCCTCGACATGACGCAGGCGGCCTACGAGCGGGTCTACCGCTCGGTGCTCACCGGAGCCGCTCGGGCGGCCTGAAACTTCGGAAGACTCCAGAGGGGGATGCGATGCAGATCCACGTCACCGGCGCCCGGGGGTTCCTCGGGTCACATGTCGTCACGAGCCTCCGGAAGCGCGGTGTCGAGGTGAAGGCGCTCGGACGCCGCGACGGCGACCTCCGCGATCCTGAGGTGGCCGAGCGGCTCCTCGCCGATGCCGACACCATCATCCATCTGGCCGCGGATGTCGGTGGCGTCGGCTATCTGCGGAGCTGCGCGGGGCGGGCGTTCCACGACAATTTCCAGCTCGGTCTCAACGTCATCCGCGCCGCCTGCCGCGGCCGGGCTCAGCGCGTCGTCCTCGCCGGCACCCCCTGTGCGTATTCCGGCTCGGCCACGCTCCCCCTCCGGGAAGCGGCGCTGTTCGAGGGTGTGCCCTCGGGCGACACGGGGAGCTACGGCTACGCCAAGCTCGCCTCGTCGATCGCCGCCGATGCGATCTGCGGGATGGCTGGGCGCGACACGGTCACGGTCATCCCCTCGAATCTCTACGGCCCCGGCGACACCTTCGACACCGACCGCGGGCATGTCGTGGCGGCGCTCGTTCGCAAGGCGCTCCTCGCCGTCGAGCGTGGCCAAACGACCTTCGAGGTCTGGGGGGACGGATCGGCGACCCGCGACTTCGTCTACGTCGGCGACGTCGCGGAGGGGATCGCCACGATCGCTCTCGACGTCTCCCCGTTCGCCGGGGAGTCCTTCAATCTCGGCTCCGGCCGCGAAACTTCGATCGGCGAGATCGCCGAAGCGGTGGCCCGCGCGGCCGGCCCCGGTCTCCGCCCACGGTTCCTCGCCGACAAGCCGGTCGGGTACACCCGCCGCGTCATGTCGGTGGAGCGAGCGGCCGAGAAGGTGGGCTACCGGGCGGCGACGTCGCTCGCCGATGGCCTTGCCCGTACCGTCGACTGGCTCCGCACGACGGGTCGAGTCACCGCGTGGCTCGAGGACGAGCGACGCGCCCACAGCCTTCCTTCGATGCCGGATACCAAAGCCGCCTGAGCAAGGCACGGCCACGTCTCACCCACCCCCAGGATCGTGCACCGATGACAGCCACTGCGACCGCCGCTTCCCCCTCTCTCGTAGCCGAGACGCCGATGAGCGGCCCCGCGGCCCGTCGGGCGTTCGTCGTGAGCCACCTCCCGGCGGATCGATGCGGCCTGGAGGTCGCACCCTACTTCAACGCGATGGTCGAACGGCCGAAGCACGACGTGTTCTACGTCGACTACATCGACAACGACGAGATCCAGCGGAAGGCGGCGGACAACCCCGGCTCCGTCGGGCAGAACGTGCCCTGGATCGACGCGGTGTGGGTGCCCGGGAAGCGGCTGTCCGAGTGTGTCGCTGGCCGCCGTTTCGCCTATGCCGTGGCATCCCATGTCATGGAACACGTTCCCAACCCGCTCGGGTGGCTCCATGAGATCCTCGAGTGCGTCGAGGTGGGGGGCAGGGTGGCGATCGTGCTTCCGATGCGGACCAGGACGATGGACTACTACCGTCAGAACACCACCTTCGGACAGGTTGTCGGCTGGTCGATCGAGAAGCCGACGCGGCCGACTCCCTCGCAGGTGATGGACTTCATCACCCAGTCGTTCTTCCATCAGGGGGAGCCGGTCATCGAGGGGAAGATGCCGCCGTTCTCATCGGCGCCGCGTCACTACTCCGACGCCGAGGGGCTCCACTTCGCGAAGATGGTCTGGAACGATCAGTACTACCTGGACGTCCATTGCACGACGTGGACGCCGGAATCGTTCACGGAGATCTTCGGCAGGCTCCGCGCGATCGGCCTCCTCGACTGCGACATCATCGGGCCGTTCACGGGCTATCCCGGGGCGCCTGACAACGAGTTCCTCGCCATCCTCGAAAAACGCTCGGATGACCGACCTGAGCACATCGTGTCGACCCAGCAGCCGTTGGCCCTGATGCCGAAGGTTCAGCGGGAAACATCGCGGCTGGCCCGGCAGTTCGGGTTGCGTTGAGCCGCGTCCTCTGGCCAACTTCGGAAGCCAAAAAAACCGGGGCGTCCATGACGGACGCCCCGGCTTTTTTTGAATCGTGACCGGGCCGGTGCCCCGCGGCACCACGCTGCGATCAATACATGTCGTAGTCGCCGCCGTGGCCGCCGGCCCCGGACTTGGCCTTCGAATCCTTCGGCTTCTCCGCGATCAGCGCGTCGCTGGTGAGGAGGAGCGTCGAGACGCTCGTGGCATTCTGGAGGGCGGTCCGCGTCACCTTCGTCGGGTCGATGACGCCGGCCTTGACCAGATCCTCGTACTCGTTGGTGGCGGCGTTGTAACCGAAGTTGCCGCTCCCGGAGAGCACCTTCTCACAGACGATCGAGCCGTCCTGACCGGCATTCGAGGAGATCATCGTCACCGGAGCCCGGCAGGCTCGGACAACGATGTTGAAGCCGACCGTCTCGTCCTCGGAGAGCCCCTTCGGCTTCACCTGGGAACTGGCCCGCAGCAGCGCGACACCACCACCGGGGAGGATCCCCTCGGCGACGGCGGCACGGGTGGCGTGGAGGGCATCCTCGACGCGGGCCTTCTTCTCCTTCATCTCGCTCTCGGTGGCCGCACCGACGTTGAGCTTGGCGACGCCGCCAGAGAGCTTGGCAAGACGCTCTTCGAGCTTCTCGCGGTCGTAGTCGCTCGTCGAGGCGTCGATCTCGCGGCGGATCTGCTCGATCCGGGCCTTGATCTCGCTCGTCTTGCCGGCGCCCTCGATGATCGTCGTGTTGTCCTTGTCGACGATCACCTTCTTGGCGCGGCCGAGCTCGGCCAGCCCGAGACCGTCGAGCTTCATGCCGAGGTTCTCGAACACGGCGGTGGCGCCGGTGAGGATCGCGATGTCCTCCATCATCGCCTTGCGGCGATCACCGTAGCCCGGCGCCTTGACGGCACAGACCTGGAAGGTGCCGCGGAGGCGGTTGATGACGAGCGTGGCGAGGGCCTCGCCGTCGACTTCCTCGGAGACGATGAGGAGCGGCTTGCCGGCGTTCACGACGGCCTCGAGGAGCGGGACGATGTCCTTGACGCTCGAGATCTTCTTCTCGAAGACGAGGATGTAGCAATCGTCGAGAACGCACTGCATCTGCTGCGAGTTGGTGACGAAGTAGGGGGAGAGGTAGCCGCGGTCGAACTGCATCCCCTCGACGAACTCGATCTCGGTCTTGAGGCTCTTCCCCTCATCGACCGTGATCACGCCGTCCTTGCCCACCTTGTCCATCGCCTCGGCGAGCTGCTGGCCGATCTCCATGTCGTTGTTGGCGGCGATGGCAGCGACCTGGGCCATCTCCTTCTTCCCCTTCACGGGGATCGACATTTCCTTGAGCTTCGCGGAGATCTCCTCCACGGCCTTCTCGATGCCGGCCTTCATCTGCACTGGATTGACGCCCGACACGACGGCCCGGAGGCCTTCGTTGAAGACGGCCTCGGCGAGGACGGTGGCGGTCGTCGTGCCGTCACCGGCGACGTCGCTGGTCTTGCTCGCGACCTCGCGGACCATCCGCGCGCCCATGTTTTCGTAGACGTCTTCGAGATCGATTTCCTTGGCGACGGTGACGCCGTCCTTGGTGACGGTCGGCGAGCCGAAGCTCTTCTGGAGAATGACGTTGCGCCCCTTGGGGCCGAGCGTCACCTTGACCGCGCGGGCGAGCTTGGCGACACCGCGCCGCATCGCCTCACGGGCTTCCTGATCGAAGGCCATCATCTTTGCCATGGGTCCACTGCTCCTGTCGCTGGGTTGGGTTCGGAAGGTTTGGGTTGGATGGTTGGACGATCGGAGGGCTCGGGGGTCAGGGGAGAACGGCGAGGATGTCGTCCTCGCGCATCAGCAGCAGCTCGTCGTCCCCGACCTTGAACGGCTCGCCGGCATAGCTCGTGAAAACGACCCGGTCGCCCGGCTTCACCTGGAGCGGCTGGCGGGTGCCCTTGTCGGTCAACTTCCCCTCGCCAACGCTGACGACGACGCCGCGGGCCGGCTTGTCCTTGGCGGAATCGGGCAGGAGGATGCCGCCGGCCGTCTTTTGCCCACTTTCCTCGCGCTGCACGACCACGCGGTCGCCGAGGGGAATGAGATGCGGCTTCTTCTTGGCAGACTTCGTCGCGCTGGCGGACATCGTCGGGATCCTCGTGGGTGAGGGGGTATCGGAAAGAGCGGATTTCGGTTCGGTGTGGGCCCCCGGGGCTCACCACATCTGGCTAGAAACACCCGTCAGGGGCGGCCGCGGCCGGGAACTCCCCGTGAGGGGGGCTTCCAGGCTCGAGGACCGGTCGGGACTGCCGACCGGGACATCCGTGAAACCCGCGACCCTACCTGCAAGCAATCGGCGCGCCAAACGAGAGGCATTGGGACGAGCACGATTCGGAAGCCCTTTTTTTGGCTCTTTTCATCGCGATCCCGATCCCGTTTCCCGGTCGCCCCCTCGCTGCCACTTTGGCAGCGGTCCGCAACGAGGGCGGGGGTTTGTGGCTGCCGAGGAGCTCTCCGGAGCTGCGGTCTTTTTCCGGTCTGCAGAGCCCGGTCGAGGGTTGGGCGGAGCGATGGCAAACCGGCTTCCGAAAGGCTAGGCTCTCTCGAGTCGATCGGTTTCGCATCGATCGTTGAGATTTTGAGGTTTCCAGTCAGCAGCCGGGTATCGCGGCGGGATTCGTCCCCCCGATTCCAGGCCCTAGCGAGGGTTTCGTCTGCATGCCGACGCATCAAAGGATCGACGTGTCGAAGGTCGGCGACGTAACGGTCGTCCGGTTCAACGACCGCAAGATCCTCGACGAGGCCAAGATCATCCAGTTTGGCACGGAGCTTTTCAGCCTCGTCGACCTCGACAACCGCAAAAGCATCCTTCTCAACTTTGACGGTGTCGAGTTCCTTTCCAGTGCGGCGCTCGGCAAGCTGATCACGCTCGACCGGAAGGTGAAGTCGCACAAAGGCCGGCTGAAGATGAGCAACATCCGGCGTGAGATCTATGATGTTTTTCAGGTCACGAAACTGAACAAGGTCTTCGACATCCACGACGCGGAGGCGGAGGCGCTTTCGGCGTTCTAAAGCGTTTTCGGCATCCCTTCTCGTCGGGATCGCTCGGTTCTGGGCATTTTTTCGGCTGATCGGCGTCAGGTTGGATCGACCAGATGGCACACGACTCTTCCGTCCACGCCGCGAATCCCTCACCGGACGACGTCGGTGCTTGGCGGCTTGCCGTTCACCTCCCCAGCGAGCGTGGGGCGAGCCGGATCGTGACCGAGGGGCTCCTCGAGCAACTCGGGGTCCATGGCTGGGAATCGGCGGACGTCTTCAGCATCCATCTGGCGGCCGAAGAGGCGATCGTCAACGCGATCGTCCATGGCAACAAACTCGACCCGCACAAGCAGGTCTATGTTGAATGCTTGGTGTCGCCCGAGCTCGTGCGGGTGGAGATCACCGACGAGGGGGCCGGGTTTGACCCCGCTCAGGTTCCCGACTGCACGTCCGATGAGCGTCTCGAGGTCCCCAGTGGCCGGGGAGTGATGCTGATGCGGACGTTCATGACCCGGATCGAATACAACGAGAAGGGGAATCGGGTGTTGATGGAGAAGCGGAAGGGCTAATGGGGCTTCCTGATCCCAGTCCGATTCGATCCTTTTTCCCCCTCTCTGCCAGCCCGTCTGCACGGGCTTTTTTCCCCCCGATTCATCGGGTATTCTTCAAGACTCGCCCGGTGAACCGTCGCCGGCGGGAGCCCACGGTTCGACGCATTCCCCGATAGCTCAACGGTAGAGCGGCCGGCTGTTAACCGGTAGGTTGTAGGTTCGAATCCTACTCGGGGAGCTAAGCCACTCATGTCACGAGTGGCTCGATGAGGCAGGAGGTTTGAAAACCTTCTGCCTCTCGGCGTTTCTGGGGGGTGTGAGGCTGGGCGTTTTCTTCGCCTCCTCTGCGTGCCACCCCCTGCCGGCGTCCGACACGCCACTTTTCGCGCCACCGCTCCAAAGCGAACACGTTCGGCGACGAGAGGCGACAAGAGGATTCGAACTTCCGACGGAGCCCGCCGATCGGCTAGCGTGCTGGCATGGCCAAAAAGTCGCTCCAAACTGAACTCGGCAAGAAGCGGCCGTTTGAGTCGCCCGAGAAGGAGGCGATGCTCAACATCGCCCGCACGAGCGACCGCTTCCAGAACCGCTTTGGCAAGCTCTTCCGGGAGTTCGGCCTCACCGGGTCGCAGCACAACGTGCTCCGCATCCTCCGGGGCGAGGGGAAGCCGATGCCGTGCCGGGAGATCACGAAGCGGATGATCCAGGTCGTCCCCGCCATGACCGGCCTCCTCGACCGGCTGGAAAAGGACGGCTACGTCACCAGGACCCGCTGCGAGAAGGATGGCCGGGTCGTCTACGTCGATCTGACGGCGAAGGCGAAGAGCGTGCTCGAGCTTATCGACGCTCCGCTCTCCGACCTCTACCGGGAATGCCTCGGCCACCTCACCCGGGCCGAACTGGTGGAACTCTCTCGGCTCCTCGAGAAAGCGCGCCTGAGCGTGCAGCCGTAGAGGCACGCTCGTCCGGGCGGCGGACGGGGGTGGTTCGATTCGTTCGAGTCGAACGAGCCCCCAGGCCGATAGATGACATGTCAACTATCTCGCCCAGCCCTGTCCGTGAAATGGAGACCACGATGGAGCGAACGAATCCGACCGTCAGCGGCAGGGCGGCGAAGATCGGGGCGATGCTCTTCGCCCTGTGGGGTGTGTTGCACGTGTGGGTGGGGTACGAGGGGGTCCATCAATACCTCGCAAACGCCGCCCCCGGCTTGTGGAAGATGCTCACCGGGGGTCAAAACGCCCCGCACGATGCCTTCCAGCACGCCACCGATGCGATGACGGCGAACGTCCACGCCCATCTCATCCTCAACTTCTGCCTCGATGTCGCCGGGTACGGAGTCCTCGGATTTTTCGTCGCCTGGATGATCTGGAAGCGGGCGTCGTGGACCGGCTATCTGATCGGGTTGGTGGTCATCGGTATCGGGGATCTGGCGTTTCTGTTCGTGCAGGTGGTGCCGGGGATCATCGAGATGAATGCCGGCACGATTGGCGGGCCGGTGCTGTGGTTCCTCGCCGTCGCGATCACGCCGTTCGGCTTGCCTTCGCTGTGGCGGCGGCAAGGCTGACAAGCCCCCTCGGCTCCTTTCCAGGGCGATGGGATCGAGTCCGAACTTGCCGGCACGGCACTTCCAGACTTCCGGTCGGGGCCGATAATGCCCCGCTGGAGGATCCAACGATGGCGAAAGCAACCTGCCCCGTGACCCGCGCCGAGTTTCTCGAGAAGGCCACGCCGATCACCGTCGTCATCAACGGCGTGGTCATGGAGGCCGGCGCGCGGGAGTTCTCCACGGGCTCCCTCGGCTGGTACTCGAGCGGCACGATCACCGTCTCCGTCGGTGGCACGCCTGTCGACGTCCAGATCGGCCTCAACATGACCGTGGCCGGCTCGAAGGACCTGCCGAAGAAGCGGAAGTGAGCGGCCGCGAAGCGCTTGTCGGCCGGTCGGCCCGCGCTGGAAAGTGTGTCGTGTTCCCGCCGGCCGGTCAGCGGGTGAGCGAGAGAACGCCGACAGCGAGGCGGCCGTCGGTGTGGAAAGGATCGCCGCCGCCGTTGGTGCCGCTGAGCTCGCGGTGAAAACGGTCGACCCAGTAGTAGCCGGAGAGCGTGCCGGCATGGTGGGTGTCGACGAGCAGCTTGTTGCGCTCCCGATCGACCGCGGCGCCGATGCGGTGCGTGATCCCACCCGTGGTCCGGCTGATCTCCACCCGCTCGTCGTACGTCGCCGCACCGAGCCACAACGGCTCGCCATCCTCGTCGAGCGCCTCCGACCGCCAGAAGCGGACATGATGGCGCTGCTTGGGGCTTTGCCCCACCGGCTGCTCGAAGGCCAGATCCTGCTTCCGCCCCCACACGAAGAGGTCGCTCACCGGCGCGTGTGGATAGGGTTTTTTCAGGACGACGTCGGCGGCAATTTTCATCGACGATCGAAGCGTGATCGGATCGGCGGCATACCATCCGCCCCGGGCGAGCGCGTGATGGAGTTCCCGATCGGATCCCACGAACGCGACGTTGATCGGATCCCCTGCATGCCCGCGGCCGGTCTTCGTCCGCCGCGGCGCGCTCACGAGCGCCGGGTGAGGCGAGACGAAGCGGTCGACAGCGGTCTGGGTGTCGGCGGCAGACTCGGTGCCCGGGGGGGCACTCGCATCCTCTGCCGCCACGGCGCTCCGGGGAGGCGAGCCCCCGAATGGAAGCGCGAGCGACCACATCAAGCCGGCAATGGCGATGGCGCCGCGCCGGGGCGTCGGTCGGGCCTGGGGCTGGATCAGGAACGGGATGAACGTGTTCACGAGCACCTTCACACCGGAGGGAAGAGGGGCAGGGTAGGACTCCGGCCGCCGTGGCTCAAGCCCGATCGGCGGCCCGCTGAGGTATGCTCGCAGGGGGGAAGAACCGCGATCAGCGAATCTGATGTCTCCCCGGAAGGCCGTGCCATCATCGGCGGCCTTTCGTCCCCCACCTCCGCGCCGTGATGCCACCACGTTCCTCAGGGAGCACCCGCCATGTCGCACTCGTTGTCGAGGCCGTTGTCGAGCCTGGGGAGTGTTCTCTTCGTCTCGCTGCTCCTTGCCGGTGCGCGGCCGATGCCCATGATCGCTGCCGATGACGCGTCGCCGGCGGCGGAGCGCTTCGGCGTCGCGGCGTTCGATCTCCAGCGGCTGTCGCGCGTGCCGGAGGTGTTTCCGGCCGACGGTTTCCAGGTCGGCCCAGAGGGGGATGACCGGATCAGGCCGCTGTTCTTTGCCGGGCCCGAATACCAGGGGCGACCGACCCGCGTGTTCGCGTGGTACGGAGCGCCGGCCACGGCGCCCGGCACGAAGCTCCCGGCGATGGTCCTCGTCCATGGTGGCGGTGGGACGGCCTTCGAGCGCTGGGTGAAGGTGTGGAACGATCGTGGCTACGCGGCGATCGCCATCGATCTGTGCGGGTGTGTGCCACGCGGAACGTATGGCAATTGGGAACGCCATGCCGACGGCGGTCCCCCCGGCTGGGATGCCGCCTTCGGCCAAGTCGAGGAGCCGCTCACGGACCAGTGGCCGCATCAGGCCGTGTCGGCAATCGTGCTTGCCCATTCGCTCGTACGTACGTTCCCCGAAGTTGATGCCGGGCGCATCGGCCTCACCGGAATCTCCTGGGGGGGCTACCTCACCTGTCTCACGGCGGGGGTCGACCCGCGCTTCCGCTTCGCCGTGCCGGTCTACGGCTGCGGCTATCTTGCCGACGACTCGGCCTGGCTGGCACGGTTTGCCGAGATGGGGCCGGAGAAGGCAGCGCGGTGGTCGGCTTGGTGGGATCCAGCGAGTTGGCTCCCGCGCGCCGAGATGCCGATGTTGTGGGTCAACGGCACCAACGACTTTGCCTACCCGCCCGGCTCCTGGCAACGCTCCTACCGGCTCCCCAAAGGCGCACGGACGCTCTGCCTGAGGGTTCGGATGCCCCACGGCCACGGCCCCGCGGGGGAGAATCCGGAGGAGATCCGGGCGTTTGCCGATGCGATCCTCGGGGATCACCCCGCCGCCGCGGCACCGGGGCTGACGACGATCACGGGGCAGGGGGCGGGCGAAAATCAGACCTGGGTGACGTGGCGCGGCGGGCGGCCGATCCGCACCGCTGAGCTCTGCTTCACCACCGCCGCCGGCCGGTGGCAGGATCGGCTCTGGGAAACGGAGCCCGCCACGATTCATCCCGCTGCCGACGGCGCGGAGGGGCGGGCGACTGCCGTCATCCCCGCCGGAGCGACAGCGTGGTATCTCAATCTCGTCGACGAGGCTGGGCTCGTCGTCAGCGGCGAGCATGCCGTGCGTTGAGCCGAGGGTAGCCGTCAGCGTCGCAAGGCGCGGAACGGTTCGTAGATCCGCACCGAGAAGAGCAACTCGCCGGCCGTCAGGGCGTGGCGGATATCCTCCGTTCCCCGAAAGAAATGCCCTTCCATGCGCGTCACGGGCGTGGTGGTGGCGCCGAGCGCGAAAAACCGGTAGCCGAGATCGAGCTCGACCCGTTCCGAGAGGGCCCACTTGGTGCCGCAGCCGGCCTGCCAAGCGAAGCTCTGCGCGGTATCCGGACCACCGAAGAAGAAGTCGGGGGCGATGCCGGTCAGCTGGTAGTGCCCGTTCACCGCGTAGGTCGAGCCTCCGGCGCCGATGCCGCCACCGAGATAGAGATCGACGTCGTCGGTGACAGAGAAGTCACGCCAGACGTTCGCCATCGTTGACCAGCTGTCGGCGGCCACCCAGTTGCCGCTTCCTGTTGCCAAGGGGATCGTCGTGACGGCCAGAGTATCGTGGAGCGAGTCGCGGCCGCGCCCCTCCACCTCGGCCCTGATCGCCCCGAAGGGACGATCGAACGCCATCCCGAGCGCGCCTCCGGCCGTGAACAGCGTGCCGTTGGCACTGCCTCCGGTGTACCTGCCGGCCAAGTCGTCGGTGAGCGTCGCAAACGACGATCCGACGATGCCGGTCACGTAGAACCGGCGCGGGGAGACGACGTCGGCGGCGGTGATCACGTCGGGAACGACCAGATCGGCGTCCGATGCAACGCCGGATGGCGGAGCGAGGCAAACGAGCCCCGCCACCACACCGAGCCAACCAGGCATGGATCCTGCGGAACGAAAGCCAGGCATGGTCGGAGTCTCCCGGGGACACGTCGAAACCTCAGAAGTTCGATCGTCCGGGGTCATCCCTCCGTTGAAGGGGTAGGCGAAGCGGTGCGTCAGAGGGCGCAGCCCACCCAAACCCGTGGGAGACGGGGAGGGATGGATCGGCGTTGACGCCGTCCTGCTGGCGGCGCCGCTCGCGGGATCAGGAAAGCTTGTCGAGCGCGTCGAGGAGGCTCATCGCGCGCCGGGGGCTCCCGATCATCTCGACAAACTTCTTGGCGGCGATCAGATCGGTGAGCGTGAAGGCTTCGTCGGAGGGAGGCGTGGGGGCCGTCGTTGCCCGGGGGAGCCGCGGCGGAGCGGCGTCGCGTTTCTTCTTCCGCGGGCGCCGTTCCACGCCCAAGGTGCCGAGGATCTGACTCACCTGGGGAGAGACGACCTCGATCCCGCGGGATTTCAGGATCTCGATGATGTCCCTGGGACGGGGGCTGCCGCCGGCATCGAGGATCCGCCGCGCTTCGAGCCGGATCTCCTCGCTCTTGTTCACCTTGGCGAGTTCCGCGATCGGCGGAGGGACGGTCTCGGGAGCGAGGTGGACCGGTTCGAGGGTCTCGGAGTCGGTCTTGGCTTTCTTCGTCATGGGATCCAAGGGTGTGAAGGAGCGACGGGGGCAATCGATGCCCCATGATACCTCCGCGGCGGGGGGCGTCGGCAGGTCGGTCGATGGCCCGTTTGCCCGGCAGGCCGAAGGAATGGCGGCGCGATGTGAAGCACCGTTGCGGTACGCTCAAGAAGTGGACTGCCCGGGGATCACCCCGGATGGGGAGCGATGAGACCAGCGGAGATGTGGCCATGCCGACCTTGAAGGCAATCGAGACGGAGCACCGCGGGACGTGGTGGCAGCGATTGCTGATCGCGATCTTCTCCCTGGCGCTCACGCTCCTCTTCTTCTGGGCGCTGGGATTCATCCTCCAGGACATCGGCCGTCTGCCCGGCCCTGACTGGAATCGGCTCAGCGGCGACCGTCTCGATCCGGCGATGGCGGCCACGACGGCCCGTCTCGGAGAGGAGCAGGCCGCGATCAAGCGTCAAATAGAGAACGAGGAGCGCCGCCGGCAGGTGCTCCGCGACAGCACGGCGACCTCCCAGAAGACCCTTGGCCAGCTCCTCGAACTGCAGCGGATGAGCCTCGAGCAGCAGACGCAGTTGCCTGAGGAGCAGCAGCAGGCCCTCGCAGAGAGCCAGCGGGTGTTTCTCGCCAACCAGCAGCGCGACCAGGATCTCACCGAATCGATCTCGGACCATCAGGAGCGACAGGCGGCGATCGCCGAGGAGCTCCGCCAGCACCTCGAGCACGTCAATGTCGTGCAGACGCCGGTGCGCGAGGAATATCAGCGGCTGCAGACGAGCCATCGGCTCCGGCTCGCGGCGATCAAGATCGGCGTCCTCGCCCCGCTCCTCGTCCTCGCCGGCCTCCTCTTCGCGAGGTTCCGCAACAGCCCCTACGCGCCGATGGTTTATGCCTTTGGCGCGGCGGTGCTCGCGCGGGCCTTCTTCGTGATGCACGAGTACTTCCCCGCCGAGTATTTCCGCTACATCCTCATCGCCACCTCCCTCGCCGTGATCGCCTGGCTCCTCGCCCGGCTCCTCCAGCTCGTCGCCCGTCCCGGGGGACGGGCACGCCAGAAGCAGATCCGCGAAGCCTACGAGTCGTTCGTCTGTCCCGGCTGCCGCTTCCCGATCCGCCGCGGCCCGCTCCGCTTCATGGCCTGGACGCCCCGCAGCCTGCGTCGCGTATCGCGGCCGTTGGTTGGAGCGAGCGACGAGCCCTACGCCTGTCCGTCCTGTGGCCTGCAGCTGTTCTCGGCCTGCTCGGCCTGCAAAGGCGTCCGGCACACGCTCCTTCCGGCCTGCGAGCATTGCGGCGCGGAGGAGAAGCCGGCCGAATGACACGACGGCTGCGTCCGGCGTGATCACCGTCGGCCACGAGTCCTGGCCGTCAGAACAGGATTCGGGCCAAGAGCATTCCCGTCGCCACCGCCGTGACGGTCGCGACCAAGCCCGGAATCATGAAGGAGTGGTTGACGAGGTATTTCCCGATCCGGGTCGTCCCGGAGCGATCGAAGGAGATCGCCGCGATCAGCGAGCCGGTCGCCGGAATGAGGAAGTAGCCGTTGACGGCCGGAAACAGCGCGATGAGCTGGGCCGGGGCGATCCCCAGCGAGAGCCCCAGCGGCATCAGCGCCCGCGTCGTTGCCGCCTGGCTGTAGAGGAGCACCGAGGTGAGGAACAGGCCGATGCCGAACGTCCACGGCGCCGCCTCCGTCCACCGCGCGATCGCCGGGAGAATCGTCGCCTTGTTGTGGGCCACGAAGCTGTCGCCGAGCCAAGCCAAGCCGAAGATCGCCACCACAGCCACGAGGCCGGCCCGCAGCGTCGCCATCCGCGTCACGTCGTCGGGCTTGACCCCCGTCACCGCGAGCATCACCGCCGCCGCCGAAAGCATCACGATTTCGATCGCCATCGGCATTGGCACAGGCTCCGCTCCTCCTGGGGGCGTGCGCAGTCCGGGGAGCATGCCGAGGAGGACGACGAGGCCGACCGCCGCGAGGAAGATCCCCACCGCGCGGCGCCCCGCGGCCGTGGCCGGGGTGCGTTCCGGGCCTTCGTCGGGGGGCATGACGAGGCCGGCCGCGACACGGGCCTGGTAGTCGGCGTCGTCCTCCAGGTCGCGACCGACAAACATCGACACCGCTGCCGCCGCGATCACACCGACCAGCGACGAAGGAACGCAGATCATGAGAATCTGCGGCAGCCCCCAGCCAGCCAGACCGTGGTCGGAAAAGAGCGCGATCATCGCGGCGGTCGCCGCCGACACGGGGCTCGCCGTGATCGCCTGCTGCGAGGCGATCGCCGCCACGGCCATCGGCCGCTCCGGGCGGATACGGCTGCGGTGCGCCGTCTCGTAGATCACCGGGAGGAGTGGGTAGACGACATGCCCCGTCCCGGCGACGAACGTGAAGCACCAGGTCGTGAGTGGGGCGACGAGCGTCACCTGCCGCGGGTGGGCACGGATGACGCGCTCAGCGATGCCGACGAGGACCTCCGTCCCCCCGGCCGCCTCGAGCACCGACGCGGCAGTGATGACGGCGAGGACGATGAGGAGGACGTCGACCGGCGGCGCCGTGGGGACGACGCCGAAGCAGGCCGAGAGAACGAGGAGCCCTACCGCCCCCCACAGCCCCAGCCCGATGCCGCCGGTGCGCGCCCCGATCCAGATCGCCATGGCGACGACGAGGAACTGGAGCACGATGCCGATCGCCATGCAGATCCCTCCGATAGCCCGGCCATCAGCCCGCCCCGCCCCATCCTGTGAGGTGCGGAGTCGATCAAGCAAGCCGGGACGACCGTCGCCGTGGGTGCAGCGCTTACGTCCCGCAGAACGTCTTGTAGGGACCGCACCCCGGGGGCGGCCCGTCGCGGTAGGGGAAACTGGCCGGCGTGTCGTCGAACGGGTGGGCGATCGCGTCGAGCAGCTTCTCAAACGGCGCCATCTCTCCGGTCGCGGCAGCGGCGAGGGCTTCCTCGACGCGGTGGTTGCGCGGGATGACAAGCGGATTGGTGCGCCGCATGAGCGCTCGTGCATCAGCCAAGGGCTGCGACTGTCGACCGAGCCGGGCACGCCAGGCTGCGCGCCAGTCGGCAAGGGGCCCGGCATCGAAGGGGGGGAACGCGGCAGGAGCCTCGGCAGCGGCGGCGAGGCCTGAGAATGTGGCGGTGAAGTCGGCGCCGATCCCCTCCATCGCCGCCAGGAGCGACGTCACGAGGGCCTGATCCCCCTCCTCTTCGGTGAGCATGCCGAGCTTCGCCCGCCAGCCGGCCAGCGCGTGCTCGGCGAAGCGGGCCGGAAACGTGGCGAGCACGGTGCTGATTCGATCGAGCGCTGCCTCCTCGTCGCCGGGAAGCGTCGACAGGAGGCTTTCGGCGAGGCGGGCGAGATTCCAGTGAGCGATGCCGGGCTGGTTGGCCCAGGCGTAGCGCCCCTGCCGATCGATCGAGCTGAAGACGGTCGTGGGGTCGTAGGCATCGAGGAAGGCGCAGGGGCCGTAGTCGATCGTCTCCCCAGACACCGCCATGTTGTCGGTGTTCATCACCCCATGGATGAAGCCGACCTGCATCCAGCGGGCGATCAAGGCGGCTTGTCGGTCGATGACCGCCTCGAGAAAGGCGAGGGCCGGTTCGTCGGCTTCCGCGAGGCCGGGATCGTGACGGCTGATGGCGTGGGCGAGGAGCGCCGGGAGGAGCGTCGGATCGCCGACGGCCGCCGCATACTGGAACGTGCCGACCCGGATGTGGCTCGCCGCCACGCGGACGAGGATCGCGCCGGGGAGGGCCTCTTCGCGGAGAACCGCTTCGCCGGTCGAGGCGACGGCGAGGCTCCGCGTCGTGGGGATGCCGAGGGCGTGCAGCGCCTCGCTGATGAGGACCTCGCGAAGCATCGGGCCGAGTGCCGCCCGGCCATCCCCGCCGCGGGAGTAGCGGGTGCGCCCCGCCCCCTTCAGCTGGATGTCGTGGCGGGAACCGTCGGGGGCGATCTGTTCGCCGAGGAGGATGGCGCGGCCATCGCCGAGATTCGTGAAGTGGCCGAACTGGTGGCCGGCATAGGCCTGGGCGATCGGGTCAGCGCCGGGAGGAATCGCGTTGCCGGCGAAGATTGCGGCGCCGTCCGGCCCGGCGAGTGCTGCGGCATCGAGGCCGAGCCTCGTAGCGAACGGCTCGTTCAGGAACACGATCCCGGGACGCCGCACCGGCACCGGGGTGGAGCGAGTGAACAGCCCCGGGGGGAGCCGCGCGTAGGAGTTGTCGAAGCGCCAGCCGGCGGCATCGATCGCGGAGGGCATGCAAAGACCTGCAGGGGGCGATGGACAGCCCAGGATAGCAGGGCGAGTGCCGCGAATCAGCGGGCGTCGCCAGCCGATGCCCGATCAGGGATTCCTGGGGCGGCGTCGCGTCGTCGTCACGACGCCCCCGGCCCCGGCGAGATCGTCGCGCATCATCCGCACTTCCCGGTTGGCTTCCGGGGTGAGCTCCTGGAAGGAGTCGATGCTCTCGTAGTTCATGTCGCGGCGCATCTCCTGCCAGGCCCTGGCGAAGATGAATCGCTGCCGCTCGAGCCAGGTGTCACCGGGCGATGGCAGCAGCAGCGACTCGTCCCCGCCTTTCGCCCCCTGGATCGTCTTCGCCGCCACATCGCGGAGCTCGGTCTCCGTGTCGTCGTTCCCGGCGGAGTGCGTGTCGCCTGGAAGGGGGCTGTCGGCGAGCCGCTCGCGGACAAGCGAGCTGCAACCGCAGGCGGCCAGCAGGACGAGCGCGAAGGCGGGGAACAGCATCCTGGCAAGGGGGGGCATGCGCGGGGGACTTCCGGTGGTCGAAGGGAGTGGAGGACGCCTCGGATCAGTAGGTCGACATCGTGGCGGAGCGGTCCATCTCGCCGCGGAGTTCGCGGACTTGCTCGGTCGCCCCTCCGCCGAAGTTCTCGACTCCCTCCCCTTCGTGGAGATTCCAATCCTTGCGGATCTCGCGGACGGCTTCGTTGGCGTCGCGCTTCGATCGCTCCATCCAGCTGTTCCAGGTGGCCGACGACGATTCGACGAGGCTGCACCCGCTGCAGGCGATGGCGATACCGAGCATCCCCAGGGTAGCTCTCAAGGACATGGATCCTCCACGACGTTCGTTCCGGGGCGGGGCACCTGTGGCCGCGTGTCGGCACGTGCTCGAGCAACAGAACGGTCCATCGCACATCGCCGTTGCCGCCGCAAGGCGAAGGGACGAGAGAGCCAGGCCGGGGAGCGCGAGGTGGGCGCGCCGGCCGCTTCTTCCGCCAGACTGGGAAATCTGGGGTGAATGCGGCTGTCGGCTTCGGTGGGTATCCTTGGGCCTTCCCTCCAAGGGCAGCGCGATGGCCCCTCCCGACGAATCGACACCGCCGTCGCTCTCCTCCGTGCCGCTGGTCGGTATGGCGGTGAACGCTGCCCTGGCGACGCTCAAGATCCTCGCCGGGGTGTTCGGCAACTCCTACGCCCTGATCGCCGACGGGATGGAGTCGACCAGCGACATCGTCACGTCGCTCGTCGTCTGGGGGGGCCTGAGGGTGGCCGTCGCCCCCGCCGACGAGCGGCACCCGTATGGCTACGGCAAGGCGGAGGCGCTGGCAGGGATCGTGGCTTCGGTGGCGATCATCCTGGCGGCGGTGCTGATCGCCGTGCAGAGCATCCGCGAGATCCGCACGCCCCACCACCTCCCCCACTGGTCGACGCTCGTCGTCCTCGTCATCGTCGTCGTCGTCAAGGAGGGCCTGGCCCGGTGGGCCGGTGGCATCGGCTCGGAGACGGGGAGCACCTCGCTCCAGGCCGACGCCTGGCATCACCGCGCCGACGCGCTGACGAGCATCGCCGCCTTCATCGGTATCGCGATCGGCCTGGTCGGCGGGCCGGGGTGGGAGCCGGCCGACGACTGGGCGGCCCTCGTCGCCTGTGCCGTGATCCTCGTCAGCGGCGTGAAGCTCATGGGGATGGCGGTGCGCGATCTCCTCGACGCCGCCCCGCCGAAGGCCTTCGAGCACCGGGTGCGCGAACTTGCCCTCGGCATCGAGGGGGTGCGGGCCGTGGAGAAGTGCCGGATCCGCAAGAGCGGCACGGCCTACTTCGTCGAACTGCACGTCGAGGTCGACGGTGACGCGAGCGTGGCCGCCGGGCACGTGGTCGGTGGGAAGGTGCGCGCGGCCCTGCGGGCAGCGCCACTGCGGATCGCCGATGCCTTCATCCACATCGAGCCGTTCACGCCGCCGGCGACAGGAACACCTTGACGAGGATGTCGGAGATCCCGACGAGCGCCGCCCCGGCGATCAGACCGGCGCAGATCGGCTCGTGCGAACCGATCCACAGCCGGTGGCCGGTGCTCTCAGGCGATTTCCCGTACCTCGACTTCATGACGGTGAAGAACAGGGCGCCGAGAAACATCGCCATCACCGAGTCGGGGGTGAGGACAACGCCGAGGCCGATCGACAACGGGCTCAAGGGAAACTTCCCCCCCGATCGCATTCGCACGAGTTCCAGAACGATGCCCGCCACGACGGCGATCGCGATCGAGATCTTGATCGACGGGGTGAGGAGCGTGCCGGAATCGCCGCCGAACACCGCCGAGACGAGCTCCGAAACCCCCTTCCACTGCATCGCCGAGGGGAAGCCGAACTGCCCCCCTTCCTGGACCATCGCATCCTGGACGCGCATCCCCGGCTTGTAGTCGGAGAGGAAGAGGAGATTGAAGAGGGGGGCGCTGGCGAGGGCGCCAGCGAAGATCCCGATGCAGTGGGCAACGGCCTGTTGCCTCGGCTTCGCCCCGAGCATGTAGCCCGGCTTGATGTCCATGAGGAGGTTGCTCGCGTTGCTCGCCACCTCGACGCACATCACCCCGGTCATGAGATTCGTCGGGGCGTGCTTGGGGTCGAGCGCGCCGTAGATGAACTGCGGGATCTTCGAGAGCGAGCCTGTCGGGGTGATGCTCGTCAGTCCCGTGCTCGACGCCGCGATGAGCGTGAGCACGGCCACGAGCGGCACGGCCGAGAGGCCGTAGAGAAACGGCACGCCGAACCAGGCCTGCGCCATCGCTGCCCCGAGGGCCCCGAGGATCGGGATGCCGACGAGGGAGAGCCGGTTGGGAAGCTCGATCGCGGCGAGGGGATCGGCCTGTTTCGGCCCGTCTTCCTTCGTGCCGCGGAACGCTTCGAAGGCCTTCGTGAACACCTCCGGCTTGGCGAACAGGCTGACGAGCGAGGCCACGACCATGATCGTGATCCCCCACCACAGCGACCAGGTGTTGACGACGTGGATCCGGCTGTAGGTGCCGTCGGCGCGCGGGGGGAGATTCCCGGTGGCGATCATCCAGGGCACGATGACCGCGAAGTTCAAGAGCATGCCGAGCATCATGCTCCCCGCCGCGCGAATCCCCATCAGCCCGCCGGCGCCGAACATCGCGATGTCGAGGGGGAGAAAGGTGAGACCGAGCTGCGGAAGCGGCACCTTCGCGAGCGTCGGCATCGGCAGGAGCTTCTTTTCGACCAGCGCGTAGTACCACTCGTCGAGCGCGTGGGGGAGGTGGAAGGAGGAGGCGAATCCGAGAATCCGCTCCTGGAGGAGCCGCATGAGGTTTTCTCCTTTCAGCCCCTCGAGGCAGCCGGAGAGGGCGCCCGCGGTGACCAGGGCTCTGGCCTGAGCCATCCCGGAGTCGCCGCTGCCGCTGTAGAGGGTGTCGAGGACGACGCCGCAGGCCTGCCCCTCGGGGAAGGGGAGTTGCTCGTCGTTGATGAACCGGCGCTTCATCGGGAAGGCGACGAGGACGCCGAGGAGCGAGAGGACGACGTTGAAGGCCGCCATCTGCCACCAGGGGATGATCGTGTCCTCGATCCACATGTAGGCCGCCATCCCGGAGATGAGCGGCCCGGTCATGTAGCCGGCGGCGGTGGCGACGCTCTGCGCGGCGTTGTTCTCGAGGATCGTGAGATCACGGACGCCGACCTTCGAGAGGATCCGGAAGGAGGCGTAGGCGAGGATCACGCTCGTCAGCCCGACGCCGAGCGTCCAGCCGGTCTTCGCCCCGATGTAGAGATTCGTGGCGGAGAGGATGCCGCCGAGGAGGAAGCCGGTGGCGCCGGCTCGGAGCGTGAGCTGCGGCATGTCACCGCGGTAGACCTTCGCCAGCCACCAGCGATCCTTCTCCTCGGCCGTCCAGTCGCGGGCCTGCTCCGGGGTCAGCTGCTCGATGGCCATCGATCCTCCCGTGGTGAATGCCGTTACGTCACTCCAGATCGATCACGACGCGGTCGACATTTCCCTCGAACCGGAAGGGGACATCGTAGCTCGTCGTCACCGGCGTGCCGGTGTCTTCGCCGACGTCGAGCCCTTCGTCGAGCGTCACCCGGATCGGGATCGTCCGCTCGATCCGCCCCTCGGCGACCGGCTTGCCGTCGACGGTGAGGGTTGCCGTCCCTCCCTTGCCGATCCCGCCGCCGTCGTAGGCGAAGCGGAGGGCAACGACATGCCGACCGGGCGAAAGCGGCTCGCGGCCGGCGATCTCGGTGTGGGCGACGTCGACGAAGTTCGAGTGGTAGACCGGCTTGCCGTCCCGGAGGAAGAGGCCCATCCCGCCGAACAAGCCCCCCTGCGTGATGATCATCCCGCTGGCGTTCTCCTTCACGTCAACGTCGGCGGTGATCCGGAACGACGTGTTTTTCATGTTGGGGCTCGCCCCCTCGGGGATCCTCGTCATCCCGTCGCCGTACGTGAACTTCGTCCGCCCCCGCGTCAGGCTCGGGCGGATGGCCGGATCGAGGCGGGCCGTCTTGCTGTTGTCGATCGGCAGCACGTCGTGGCGGGCGGCCTCGGTGTAGAAGAGGAGCTGGAGTTCGCGGAGCTTCTCCGGCTGGCTGGCGGCGAGATCCTCCGCCTGGGAGAAGTCGACGTCGGTGTGGTAGAGCTCCCACCGGTAGCCGTCGATCGCGTCGACCTCGGCGGCGGCGGGGTCCCACGGCGGCACCGGCGGCGTCGTGCACGCGACCCAGCCATCGTGGTAGATCGCCCGGTTGCCGATCATCTCGAAGTACTGCGTCGTCCGCCGGCTCGGAGCGCGGGCATCGGCGAACGAATAGGCCATGCTGACGCCGTCGATCGGTTTTTGCCCGATGCCGTTGACGACCTCCGGCGGGGTCACGCCGCAGGCCTCGTAGATCGTCGGCACGATGTCGATGACATGATGCCACTGGGTGCGAATGCCACCGGAATCGGCGATCCCCTTCGGCCAGGAGACGACCAGGCCGTTGCGCGTGCCGCCGTAGTGGCTGGCGATCTGCTTCGTCCACTGGAAGGGGGTGCACATCGCGTGCGCCCAGCCGATGGGATAGTGGTTGTAGGTCTGCCAGGAGCCGATGTCGTCGACGCGCTCGAGGACCTTGGCGAGATCCTCTTTCACGCCATTGAAGAACGTCATCTCGTTGAGGAGCCCCTGGGCGCTCCCCTCGGCGCTCGCGCCATTGTCGCCGACGATGTAGAGGACGAGCGTGTTGTCGAGCTCGCCGGCTGCCTCAATCGCCTCGATCACCCGGCCGGCGTTGTGGTCGGTCTGCTCGAGGAACCCGGCATACACCTCCATCATCCGGGCGTAGACCTTCTTCTGGTCGGCGGTGAGGCTGCTCCAGGCGGGAATGCCGGGGGCAAGGGGAACGAGCTTCGTGTCGGCTGGCACGATGCCGAGCCTTTTTTGGCGGGCGAGCGTCTCCTCGCGGATCGTGTCCCAGCCGGCGTCGAAGGTGCCGGCGTATTTTTCGACCCATTCCTTGCGGGGATGGTGCGGGGCGTGGGTGGCGCCCGGTGCGTAGTAGAGGAAGAAGGGCTTCTCCGGGGCGACGGCCTTCTGGGTGCGGATCCACTTCACCGCCCGGTCGGCGAGATCGTCGTCGAAGTGATAGTCGGGGTTGTCGAGATAGGGCTCGACCGGCTTCGTCCCCTCGATTGCTGCCGGCCGCCATTGGTGGGTGTCGCCACCGATGAAACCGAAGAAGTGTTCGAAGCCGAGGCCGGTCGGCCAGAGATCGAACGGCCCGGCCTGGCTCGTTTGCCAATCGGGAACGTTGTGGTTCTTCCCGAACCACGCGGTGTTCCAGGCATTGAGCTTGAGGACTTCGGCCACGGTTGCCGTGTCCTTCTGCATGACGGAGTCGTAGCCGGGGAAGCCTGTGGCTGCCTCGGTGATCGCGGCGGAGTGGACAGCGTGATGGTTGCGGCCGGTGATCAGGGCGGCGCGGGTGGGGCTGCAAAGTGCCGTGGTGTGAAACTGCGTGTAGCGGAGACCACGCTTGGCAAGCGCCTCGAGGACCGGCGTCTGGCAGGGGCCGCCAAAGGCGCTCGAGGCCCCGAAGCCGACGTCGTCGAGGAGGATGAGGAGGACGTTCGGCGCGCCTTTGGGCGCCTGAATCGGCTGCGGGAAATCGGGGGTCGAGTCTTTGGCACGGAGGTTGATCGTGCCGCGGAACGGGGCCGGGGCGGGGGGAAGGATCCTGGGAGTCGCCCCGCTCGGCTCGGCGGCGACGAGCCCGGCGGAGAGGCCGGCGACGAAAACGACGAGCAGGAGCGCTAAGCGGACCAGCAAGGGAAGGGCACGGATCGGCATCGACGACTCCTTCAGGGGCTCTCTGAGGCTGTAAACGTGGCAGATTCAGCGTCAGCCGGGAAGGCGCGGGGAAAACGGACGGAAGGCTGTCTACACAACGGTCGTTTAGACGGGTATCTTCGAGGCGCTGGCCCGATCACGGCGCCCCGGCCGCCATGCGGCCCCCCTCTTCCCCGGACCCACATTTCCCCGGATCAACGCCCCATGACCCCGGCTGACTGGACGGTGCTCTCGCTCCACCTCGCGGCGATGCTCCTCACGGCGCTCGTCCTCGGGCAGCTGGCCAGGAAGCTCGGCATCCCGGCCGTCGTCGGCGAGATCGCCGGAGGGCTGCTCCTCGGGCCCACGATCCTCGGCCGGCTCTCTCCGGAGACGTTCGCCTGGCTCTTCCCCCCGACTGGGCCGGTGTCGAGCGCCCGCGACGCGATCGCGCGTGTGGGGATGCTGTTCTTCATCGTCACGATCGGCCTCGACATCTCTGTCAGCGAGTTTCGCCGCCTCGGCCGCAAGGCACTCTCGGTCGGATCGGTGGGGACGTTCGTCCCCCTCATCCTCGGCTTCCTCATGTGCTACGTCTTCCCGATGGTGATCGGCGTCACCGAGAAAGACCGCTTCTCGACGGCGCTGTTCATGGGCTCGCTCCTCTCGCTCTCGGCCAATCCCGTCATCGCGAGAATCCTCCTCGACATGGGGCTGTTCAAGAGCGACATCGGGCGGACGATCATGTCGGCGACGCTCGTCGACGATCTCGTCGGCTGGGGGCTCTTTGCCGTGATCCTCGCCGAGTTCGGCCCGCATGCCACGGCCAAAGGGCAGGGGGCCGTCGTCCTCGGGATGGTGTTCCTGTTCATCGGCGGCACGATCCTCCTCGGCAAACTCGTCCTGCCGCGGATCATGGAGTGGATCCATGACACCATGCCACGGCCGAGCGCCTTCATCACGGCGGTGATCCTCCTGGCGCTCCTCGGGGCGGCGGGTTCGGAGTACCTCGGGCTCCATTCGTTCCTCGGGGCGTTCATCGTCGGCATCGCGCTGGCCGACGTCGCCCAGCGTCATCCTGAGCCTTTCGCCACGATCGCGGAGTTCGCCTACGCCGTGTTCACGCCGATCTTCTTCGTCTCGATGGCGATCAAGGCCGACTTCATCAAGGGCTTCGATCCCTGGCTCGTCGCCCTCATTACCGTGGTCGCCTTCCTCGGGAAGATCTCCGGCGTGTTTGTCGGCGGGAAGCTCGCGGGGATGGACAACCGGCAGTCGCTCGCCGTCGGCTGCGGCCTCAATGCCCGCGGGATCCTCGGGATCGTGATGGCGCAAGCCGCTTTCGATCGCGAGCTGATCGATCTCCGCCTCTACGTCGCCTGCGTGCTGATGTGCGTGTTCACGACGATGGCCGCAGGGCCGGGCCTGGCGCTGATCCTCGGCCGCCGTGGCGTGCCGGCCGCCGAGGGCTGAGCGGGCGATCAGGGGGGCGTGGGGCTTCCCAGCTGGCGGAAGAGAAACTCGGCCCGGCGTCTCGAGGCGTAGGGGGTTTCGGCGGCGCCGTGGCCGGTTTCCGGCATGACGAGCAGGTCGAAATCCTTCCCGGCCTTCACGAGCGCCGCGGCCACCTGCATCGTCGAGGCGGGATCGACGTTCTGATCGAGCTCGCCGACGACGAGCAAGAGCTTTCCCTTCATCCGGTGGGCCTGGACGGAGTTTGACGCTTCGTCCCACGAGGCGTCGAGCGGCCAGCCCATCCACTGCTCGTTCCACCAGATCTTGTCCATCCGATTGTCGTGGCAGCCACAGTCGGCGACGGCCGCCGTATAGAAGTCATGGTGGGCGATGAGGGCCCGCATCGCGTTTTGCCCGCCGGCGCTGCCGCCGTAGATGCCGACGCGGGAGAGATCCATCCAGGGGCGCGTCGCCGCCGCCGCGCGGATCCAGGCGATCCGGTCGGGGAAGCCGGCGTCGCCGAGATTCTTGTGGCAGACGTCGTGAAACGCCTTGCTCCGATTGGCCGTCCCCATGCCGTCGGCCTGAACGACCACAAATCCCAGCTCCGCCAGCTGCGACATCGAGCCGAAGGACGGCCGCCACGCCACCGGGCTGTGGCTGTCCTGCGGACCGGCGTAGACGTTTTCGATCACGGGGTAGCGGCGGGCCGGATCGAACGTGGACGGCCGAAGGATGATGCCGTGGATGTCGGTGACGCCGTCGCGCCCCTTGGCGACGAAGCGCTCCGCCTTCGGCCAGCCGGTGGCGACGAGGCCCGAGTCATCAGCCACCTCGAGGTCGCAGAGCTTCGCCCCGTCGGCCGCCCGGCGCAGCTCATGCCGCGGCGGCAGATCGACCCGCGACCAGCGGTCGATGTAGGTCTTTCCATCAGGGGCCCAGGTGAGCTCGTGCGTGCCATCCCCCTCGGTGAGCATCGTGAATCCGCTGCCGTCGAAGTTCACCCGCGCGAAGTGGACGTGATACGGGCTCTGGGCGGGGTCGCGACCCGAAAGACGGAGAACGAGGGAGCCGCTCGCCTCGTCGACCTCCACCACGTTCCGCACCACCCACTCCCCCGCCGTGATCGGCGTCGTGGCGCCGGTGGCGATATCGATGGAATAAAGCTGATGCCAGCCGCTCCGCTCGCTGCTCCAAAGGAGCTTCCCCTCGGCGGGGAGAGAGCGGAGCCAGGACCGGTTGACCCAGTCGATGAAGGTATCGCTCTGTTCGTCGATGACGGCCGCGACGCGTCCGGTGGGGACGTCGATCCGCACGATCCGCATGACACGGTGGCCGCGCTCGTTGTAACGGAAGAGAAACGACGAACTATCGGGGAGCCAGAGGAAGTCGGAGATCTCCCAGGGGGTGGCGAACAGCGATTCGTCGAGCGGCACTTCGGCGAGGGCGTCGAGATCGAAGAGGTGTGGAAAGCGCTCGTCGATCCGGTCCCCCGGCTTGTCGTAGCGAAACTCGATCACCCGTGGCTGAGGCTGGTCTTTCGGCGTCGATTCGACGAGCGTCACCCGGCGGTGCTCCCCTTCGCGCAGCTTGATCGCGATCATCCACCGGCCGTCGGGAGAGACGAAGCGTTCGTCGGTGAAATGGAAACCATTCGTCGCCCCGGTCGTGAGTGGCTTTTCTGTGCCGTCGGCGCGCTTCGCCACGAGATCGCCGTCGCGGAGGATCACCTCGGCACGCGGGGGGCCGGCGGCGGGCTCCAGGGCCTGGGGCCGGCGTCGCTCGCCCGATCCGCGGCTCCCGTGCGGCACGATGTCGGGCTCGAGGGAGTTGATGCGGAAGGTCGGTCCGCCGGAATCGGCCGCCGCGGCGGCCAAGAGCGTGCCGTCGCCGCGCTCGAAGCCCCACACATGGCCGGCGAAGGTGTGCTGATCGCGTGAGGCACCGGGGGCGAGGGGCGCGTAGGCGTGGCGCTCGCCGCCGCCGTCGATCCAGACGATCTTCAGTTCCTCGCTCGTTGCATTCTCGAGCCGGATCGACGTCTCGGGCCCGTTGCCGCTGCGAAGGGGGCGATCGAGGCGCAGGCGCCGCGCGCCTGAGGAGCGCAGCTCGACGGCGCGGGGATCGTCCGGGGCGAGGACCTCTCGAACACCTGAGCGACAGTCGACCCGGACCACCTCGTAGGCGTAGGCACCGGTCCGCACCCGGTAGACGAGGACGGCGCCGTCGTCGATCCAGCGCGGCTCGATGGAGTGCCGGTAGACGAGGCCGCCTGCACGCGTGTCGTGCGTCGTGGCCCGATGCCAGGCGGCGTCGAAGCCGTCGAGCGGCTCCGCGGCCGGGCTTGCCGCGGCAGCGACGATGGCGGTGATCGCGAGGAGGAGTCTCAGCGCACGGCGGTTCATCGGCGGGGGGCCTCGGGCGTGCCGAGCCTGCGGTCGAAGAAGTCGGAGATCGTCCGCCAGAGGTGAATCCGGTCGGGAGCACCGGCGATGCCGTGGGTTTGCCCTGGATAGATCATCACCTCGAAGAGTTGGCCTTGCTTCTGCATCCGGGCAACGAGGGCCGTCGTGTTCTCGAAGACGACGTTGTCGTCGGCCATGCCATGGATGACCAGGAGGGGATCGGCGATCGTCTCCGTCACGCCGAGAACACCCGAACGCTCGTAGGGGCCCTTGTCGACGGCCGGGTTACCGAGGTAACGCTCGGTGTAGTGGGTGTCGTAGAGCGACCAATCAGTGACCGGGGCCCCGGAGGCCCCAGCGGCAAACAGGCCGGGATGAGCCGCGAGGAGCCGGAGCACCATGAAGCCGCCGTACGACCAGCCGTGGACTGCGACGCGATCGGCGTCGACGTCGGCCCGCGCACGGAGCCAATCGACGCCCACCTTTTGATCGCGCACCTCCACGTCTCCCATCTTCAGATGGATCGGGTCTTCAAACGCCTTGCCGCGTCCGCTCGTGCCCCGGTTGTCGACGGAAAAGACGTGCCAGCCGCGGCGCACGAACCACTGCGAGACGGCGTTGCCCCAGCGCCGTGCGGCGAGCGGGCCGACCCCCGGGCCACCGTAGACGATGACGAGCGCCGGGGCTTTCTCCCCCGGGGAGAGCGCGGGGCGCAGATGCGAATAGTGGAGCGGCGTGCCGTCGTCGGCGGCGAGCGTGCCGAAGTCGGGGGGGATGTGACCGGCGAGAAAAGGGGCATACGGATGGTCCCCCTCGATGCGGTTTTCCTCGATCCAGGCGATCCGTTTCCCGTCGGCGGCGGCGAGATACGTCTGCGGCGGCTGCGTCGGTGTCGAGCGTGTGACAATCGCCCGGGCGCCGGTCTTGTCCATCGAGGCATCGTGCCAGCCGCCTAGCTCGGTGAGGCGTCGCGGTGGCCCGGCGGGCTTTCCAACGGCAGGGAGATCGACGGCGTAGAGATGCTTTTCGATCGGCGTCTCGATGCTCGCCATGAAGAACACCTTCCCCTGTTTTTCGTCGATGCCGACGATCCGGTCGATTCCCCACGGGCCGCTGGTCACCTGTTCGAGGGCGCCATCACTTGTGAGAAAGAGGTGGCGATATCCGTCGCGCTCGCTCGTCCAGAGGAGCCGGCCGTCGCGGAGGATCCGCAGGTCGTCGGAGAGATTGACCCAGGTGGGGGAGGTTTCGGTGAGCAAAGTAACGGCAGCGCCGGTGGCCGGGTCGAAGCGGAGGAGGTCGAGCCGCTTTTGATCGCGCGACTGCCGCTGGACGAGAATCGCCTTGGAATCTGGCGCCCAATCGACCCGGGCGACGTAGATATCGGCATCGGCGCCGAGGTCGAGCTTCACGGGCGCCGTGCCGGCAGGGGCGTCAGGGTCAAACACGAACAGCTCGACGCGCGCGTTCGGCGTCCCGGCGCGGGGATAGCGCTGCTCGAAGACGCGCGTACCGTCGGCACCGATCGCTGCCCGCGGCACCATCCGCACGTCGCTCTCGTCGACCCGCGCCACGACCAGCCGCGTGTCGTCGGGGCTCCACCAATGCCCCTCGCGCCGGTCCATCTCCTCCTGGGCGACAAACTCCGCGCTTCCCCACGACACCGCACCGCCGTCGGTCGTGAGGGCCCGCTCGGCGCCGGTGGCGATGTCGAGCAGGAAGAGATTCTGATCGCGGACGAACGACACGGAAGTCCCGCGCGGGGAGATCCGGGCGTCGAGTTCTGTCTGTGGCGTGTCGGTGAGTCGGCGGACGGCGCCGTCGGCGACAGTGGCGAGGTAGAGATCGCCGTCGAGGGGGACGAGGATCGAGGTCGCGTCGGGGGCCCAGGCATAGGAGATCACGCCGCGCGTGCCGCCGACCCTCGCCCGCTCGCGGCGCATCTTCTCTTCCTCGGAGACCTCGCCGCCACCGAACTTCGTCGAGTCGACGAGCATCCGCTTGGTGCCGGTGGCGGTGTCGAGGGCCCAGAGGTCGTAGCGATCGCGGTCGTCGGCCCGCGGCTCGAGGAGCGTGGCGAGCTTCCCGTCGGGGGAGAGCGCCAGGCCCCGCGGCACGGGGCCGGAGAGGGCCGGGCTCCCCATGATCCGCTCGAGCGTGAGGGGCTCGTCCGATCGGGCCGCGGAAGGGAGTGCCACGGCGGCGAGGATGACGAGGAGGGCAGGAAGGCTGCCGAAACTCCCGCCGCTCATCGCTTGCTCCCGACCGTACCTACCACAGGCTGGCTGGGGTGCGGATGGGGATGACGGTGGAGGCGGGACTTGAGTCCGAGCGGCTTGCCGGGGCTCGAAAGCTCCTTGAAGACGTGCTCGATGTTTTCCGTTTGGGCCTTCGATTCCTTGCCGGTCCATTCCTTGTAGAAGGGGACGTCAAACGTCTCCTTGATCGCCTCGAGTGAGAGCCCCTTGTCGATCCCCGCCTTGACGGCGCCACGGAGCTCGAGGAACCAGCGCTTCTGGTTGGCGAGGATCTCCGCGCCCCCCATCTCGCCGTGGCCGGGGCAGAGCGTCTTCACGCCGAGATCCTCCATCGCGCCGAGGACGGCGATCCAGCTTTCGGTGTTGGCGTCGCCGGTGTAGTTGAAGGCCCCGTTCACGCAGGCGTCGCCGGTGAACAGGATCCCGTGCTTCGGCAGCCAGGCGACGGCATCGCCGGCGGTGTGGGCGTGGCCGAGGAAGAGGAGCTCGACCCGCTGGTCGCCGTCGTCGAAGACGAGCTTGTGGGAGAAGTAGAGGGAGGGGATCTCGTAGGAGAGGGCGCCATATTCGCTCGCCCTGTTTTTCTTCGCCCCCTCGAAGCCGTCGGCCCCCTTCGATTGGAAGAGAGGCTGGCTCCGCTCCTGGGCGACGACCGTCGCCCCGAGCTTCACATACTGCATGTTCCCGTCGGCGTGATCGCCGTGGTAGTGGGTGTCGAAGACGAACTTGATCGGCTTGTCGGTTCGTTCGCGGATCGAAGCGATGACGTTCTCAGCCTGCCCGGGAAAATTGGCGTCGATGATGAGGACGAAGTCGCGAAAGACGACGAAGCCCTGGTTGCAGCCGGTGAACACCGGCTCGGTCTGCGCCTTGCGGAAGAAGACACCGGGAGCGACCTCCGTGATCGTCGTCTCCTCTGGCGCTGCCGTCGCTGGTCGTGCGACCACGGCGGGAAGGAGGAGGGCAAAGAGCGCCAAAGCGAAGCGAGCGATGAGGCGGAAAGGAATCGACATGGAGCTGTTCCCGAAATGAGAAGTGCCGCGGCCGCCGTGAGCCGAACCGGCCGACAGAATACGGCTGGTCCGGCAGGGAAGGAAAGCGGCAGGGTGGGGGATCAGGGGACGCTTGCCGTCGGCTCGCTCCGGGATAGCAGCGGATGGAGGACGTTGGCGGCGAGGATCGTGGCGGCGCCGGCGTAGAAGCCGGGGTGGAGATCGCGGTGTTCGCCAAACAGCCAGGCGGCCCCGAGGATCCCGTAGACCGGCTCGAGGTTGTTGGCGAGATTGGCCGCGTAGGCGGTGATCTGCCGGAGGAGGCTGATGTGGACGGCGTGGGCGAAGACCGTGCAGACGAGCGCGAGGATGAGGAGCCAGAGCCAGTCGAGCCCCGTCCAGGCGAGGAGCCCGGCGTAGCCTCCCGAGGCGGGGATGAAGGGCAGCAGGGCCAGGCACGCGCCGAGCGCTCCAAGCATCTCCCACACCACCATCACCATCGGATCGAGCGCGCCGGTACGGATGAGGCGCCGGTTAAAGACCGGGAAGATTGCCGCCAGGAAGGCGCCGAAGAGAGCCAGAAGCAGCCCGGCGAGCCGCCCCTGCTCAAACCCAGCGACGAGGAGGATGCCGACGGCGACGAGGCAGCCAAGCGCGACTTCGAGCGGCCGCACCTTCCGCCGCTCGAGCAAGGGCTCGGTGAAGGCGGTAAACAGCGACGTCGTCGCCATCCCCGCCAGGCACATCGAGACGTTCGCGAGGCGTATGGCGCCAAAGAAGCAGAGCCAATGGATCCCGGCGATCGCCCCGATGCCGACGAGCGCCCCGATCGTGCGTTGGGGGGGGAGCAGCGGCCCGCGCCGGCTCAGGAGGACGACCGCCGCAGCGCCGATCGCCGCCAGCGCCGTCCGCCAGATGACAACAGCCGGAGCTGAGAGGCTGATCACATGCCCGAGAAAGGCCGTGGCGGCGAAGAGAAAGACGATGCCGTGAAGCTTGAGGTAGGGGAGAGGGGGCATCCGGGCAAGTGTGACCGCAGGGTGGACGCGGCGACAGGGGAAGCGTTGCTTTCGCCGTGAGAGCCGCGTGGCGATTTCCCCGGACGCGTCTGCGGAGGCCGTCATTCCTCCGCCACGAGGAGCCTGTCGGCGTGGAGCCGATCGAGAAACATCGCGAATGCCCGAACAGCGATTTCCACCGCGGAGTGGTGGAAATCGCTACCAATTCCACCACTTCGTGGTTGAAAAAGAAAAATAGCTCCCTATCGGCCGCCAGCCGCCGCGGAACAGCTTGGCTGGGAGGGGGTGAAAACGATCCGGCCCCGGAGCGGCGGGCGCTCCGGGGCCGGTGTCGTTACAGAAAAGGCTTCGCAATCAGCGGAGGCCGATCAGCCGCGCTTGCGGCGGCGGGCCATCCAGCCGGCGAAGCCGGCGCCCATGAGGGCCATCGCCCACGTGGAGGGCTCGGGGACGGCGGTAGCGAGGACCTGCAACTGACCGGTGGCCTCGGTGAACCTCAGGAGCTGGTTACCAAGCGTGGCCGTCCAGACCCCGCCGACGCCGGCGAAGGTGAGGCCGCCGTAGCTTCCCGTCCCGGTGCTGTTAACCGAGCTGAAGGTGCCGGTCGGCGAGCCGGTGAAGCCGAAGAGGTCGAACGTCGTACCGTCAGCGAAGGTGGCGGTGTTGGCGAAGTCGAGATCGAGCGTGCCGCCGTAGCCGAGGCCGCCGGCGGTCGTGATCGCGAGTTTGTCGTAGTCGGTGCCGGCGGTGCCCGCCGTGATCCCCACGCCGATGATCTGCATGAGCGTCGTGCTGCCGGCCTGGAGGTCGAGCGAGCCGACGGTGAGCAGGCCGGGGCTGTTGCCCGGGGAGATCGTGCCACCCGCTTCCACCGTGACCAGCGAAGCGATCGTGCCGCTGCCGCCGAGCGTGGCGAGGTTTTCCACCGTCACATCAGAGTTCGCAAGCGAGCCGTTGATGACGAGTGTTCCGCCGGAGACGGTCGTGGCCCCGGTGTAGCTGTTGCTGCCGCCGAGGATCGCCGTGCCAGCCCCGAGCTTCGTGAAGGTGCCGCCGGAGCTCGAGAGATTCGAGGCGAGGGTGACGGTCTGGCCGTTGGTGTCGATCCGGTAGGCCTGGTTGGCGGCATTCGAGAACCGGGCCGAGTAGTCGGCGGTGTTGCTCGCCGACGACTGGAGCGAGCCACCGTTGAACGTGATCGTGCCGGTCGTGCCGATGGCGCGGGCACTGCCGAGGGCGAGCGTGCCACCGCCGAGGGTCGTGCCACCGGAGTAGGTGTTCGTGCCGGAGAGCGTCACCGCTCCGACTCCCAGCTTCGTCAGCGAACCCGTGCCTTGCATGGCGCCGGAGTAGGTTCCGCTGGTCGACTGATCGAAGCTGACGGCGCCGAAGTTGTAGAGGGTTCTGCCGCGGATGCTCGCCGTGGTACCGATGAGCGAGCCAGCGTCGACTTCCACGAGGCCGGTGTTGGTGTTCGTTCCGGTGAGCGTGAGGTCGCCGCTGCCGAGTTTGTAGACGTCGCCGCTACCGGAGAGAACGCCGGAGAAGGTGCCGCTCGTCGTCTGGTTAAAGAAGAGGCCGCCGTTGCTGACAGCGAAATTCCCCTGGAGGCTCGTGGTGTCGCCGATGAGAGAGCCGTTCGAAATCTGGGTGCCGCCGGCGTAGGTGTTCGTGCCGGTGAGCGTGATCGTGCCGCTGCCGAGCTTGGTGAGCGATCCGTTGCCTGTAATGCTGCCCGCATAGGTGCCGCTGACGGTGTTGTTGAAACCCACCGTCGCGTTGTTGACGACGTTCCGCGGCATGGCGGTCGCTCGGGTGGCGACGAGCGCTCCACCGGAGACGGTCGCCGTGCCGGTCATCGTGTTGGTGCCGCTGAAGGTGATCGTGCCACTGTTATTCAGCAGCATGTTGCCCGAGCCGGAGATGAGGCCGGCGTAGGTGCCAGACGTGGTCTGGTCGAGCGTCAGTTGCGAGTCGTTGACGATGTTGCGCTTGAAGGTGTCGGTCGTGCCCCGGACGGCGCCTTCGGAGATGAGGAGCGTGCCGGTGGTGCTGCCGCCGGAACCGGTGAGCGTGAGCGTGCCGGCGCCGGTCTTCGCGAACGTGCCCGTGCCGAACATCTGCCCGGCCCAGCTCTCGTTGGCCGTGCCGGAGGCGAAAGTGACTCGGGTGAGCCCGCCAGTCCCAAACGTGCCGGAGGTGGCGAGGCTCGCGGCCGAGCCCTCGAGGACGCCGCCCTGAATCGAGCCGCTCGTGAAGGTGTTGACCCCGGTGAGGGTGACCGTGCCGGCGCCGGCCTTCGTGAACGTGCCGCCGACGCTCGTCAGATCGGAGGCGAGGGTGAGGTTCTCGCCATTGCTGTCGATTGCGTACTTCTGATTGGCGGCGTCGGAGAAGCGAGCGGAGTAATCGGTCGTGTTGTTGCTTGTGGCCTGCAGCGCACCTCCCTCGAAGCTGATCGTGCCGGTGGTGCCGATGGCGTTGGCGCTGTTGAGGGAGACCACGCCGGCGACGAGCGTCGTGCCGCCGGTGTAGCTGTTGTTGCCGCCGAGGAGGAGCGTGCCAGTGCCAGTCTTCACGAGGTCACCCGCACCGCTGAGCGTGCCGTTGTAGGTGGAGGTCGGCGACACACCGTTGCTGTTCTGGGCAAACTTGAGCGTGCCGGCGAAGTCGAGATCGCCGACGAGCACGCCCGAGGTGCCGCTGCCGATCGTGCCGGTCGAGGCGACCAGGAAGCGGTTGGCGTTTGCGTTGTCAGAGATGCCGCCGATCTGGAGCGTGCCCCCCTGATTCAAGGTGAGGGTGCCATTGCCGCCTCGCGTGAGCGTGCCGGAGACGACGACGTAGCCGCCGTTGTTGATCGTCACGCTGCCGGTGCCGCTGCCGCCGATCGTCAGGCTCGCAGTGGGGGCACCGCCGATGCCGCTGGCGTTGTTGAGCCAGGTGCCGCTGGTGACCGTGACGGTGCCAAGGGTGCCGGCCGCGGCTCCAAGGGAGCCACCGCGGACCGCGATCAAGCCGCCGTTGACCGTGAGCGTGCCGCGGCCTGCGCCACTGCTGGTGCCGCCGAGAGTCAGAAAGCTTCTCATGTCGGCAGTGCCTGACGTGCCGACACTGAGCAGGCCGACAGAGGTGGTGCCGCTGCCGACCCACGTGTTGTTTGCCCTGAAATAGCCGTTGGTGATCGAGACCGTGCCGCTCCCCAGCTCGCCGATCCTGAGGTCGGCGAGCGTCGACACGCTGCCGCCGGTGACCGTGATCAGGCCGCTGCTCGACCCCGAACGGCCGAGATAGATTCCGTTCCCCATGTTGAGGACACCGCTGCCGCCGACGAGGCCGCCGGTGACGTTGAGCGTGCCGCTGCCGCCGCCGGTGCCGCCGAGGGTCAGAAAGGCCGTCGGGCTCAAGGTGCCGCTCGACACGTTGATCGTGCCGACGCCGTTCCCCTGGCCAACGAGCAAATTGTTGCTCGTGACAAAGCCGCCGGCGACGTTGAGCGTGCCGGTGCCGCTCTGGCCGAGCTGGATGATGCCGTTTTGGGTGCCCGAGACCACCGGAGTGATCAAGGAGCCGTCGTTGGCGTTGATCGTCATGTTGAGCGGGATGAACCGGGTGCTCGGCTCCGTCCCAGAGAGCTGGAGCGTGCCGGAGTTCATCAGCGTGAGCGTGCCGTTGCCGGAGATCGTGTTGCTGATCGTGAGGAGGTTGCCGGCCGACTGATTGAAGAGGATTTTGCCGTTGTCGACGATGGTGCTGGCGCCCGAGATCACGGCGCCGTCGTCAAACTGCACCGTGTTGGAGGCGATGATCGTGCCAGCGGTGTAGGTCGTGCCGCCGCTGGCTTGGGCTGCCGCTGTCGTGCCGTAGACCGTGAGGGTGCCGCTAATGCCGGCGAAGGCCTGACTGCCAGCGAACGCAAACGCGGCAGCCGAGAGGATCGCTACGGCGGAAAGCCGAGACTTCGACACGGGACACCCTCCGGAGAAAAGACGCTCATCAGCCCTGGCGATAAGGCACCAGAAACCATCGACGCTTTGGTCGGAATGAAT
>CANGGT010000010.1 GCA_947453375.1 Planctomycetaceae bacterium | reverse complement strand
GCAGCTCGTCGAGATTGCCAAGGCACTCTCGCTCGATGCCTCGATCGTCGTCATGGACGAACCGACCAGCGCGCTGACGGAGGTCGAATCGGCCCGGCTCGAGCGGACGATCCAGCGGCTCGTCGCCCAAGGCACGACGATCCTCTACATCTCGCACAAGATGGACGAGGTCTTTCGTCTTGCCGACCGGATCACCGTGCTTCGTGACGGCCGGCATGTGAAGACGGTCGATCGGACGGCCACGAGCCCCCGCGAGATCACCGGCTGGATGGTGGGCCGAGACATCGCCGGCCACGACTTCCACGGCACCAGGCCGCGGGGGGAGAAGCTCCTCGAAGTCCGCGGGCTCTCTCTTCCCTGGCCCGAGCATCCACGCGGGTACCGACTCAAGGAAATCTCGTTCGATCTCCACGCCGGCGAGATCGTCGGCATCGCCGGCCTGATGGGAGCGGGGCGGACGGAGCTCCTCGAGGTGCTCTTCGGCGCCGGTGACGACACCTGGAGCGGCACGATCGAGCTCCGGGGCGAGCCGGTGCGGTTCCGCCATCCCCGCGAGGCCTGCGAGGCCCGGGTGGCGATGGTCACCGAAGATCGGAAGCGGTTGGGGCTCTTCCCCGATCTCGACGTCGCCGGCAACGTCACCCTCTGCTCGCTCGGGGAAGCCCTCAGGAGCGGTCTCCTCAGCCGCTCCGCCGAGGACCATCTGGCTGCGGGGCCGGTGCGCGACACGGGGGTGAAGACGCCCGGCCTCCACGCCGCGATCACCGGGCTCTCCGGTGGCAATCAGCAGAAGTGCATCATCGGCCGATGGCTCCTGACGAAGCCGGAGGTGCTCCTCCTCGACGACCCGACCCGCGGCATCGACGTCGGCGCCAAGGCAGAGCTTTACTCCCTCATCGACGGCCTCTGCCGACAGGGCCTGGGAGTGATCCTCACCTCGAGCGAGCTCCCGGAGCTCCTCACCCTCGCCGATCGGATCCTCGTTCTCGCCGAAGGACGACTGACGGCCGAGTTCCCCCGTGCCGAGGCGACCGAAGCGCGGATCATGGAAGCCGCCACGGCAGGCTGAATGACCGGCACCGCCACGCGCTTGTCCCGTCAGGCGCCGACATAGCGGGCTACGAGTCCGCGGGCCCGGGCTTCGTCGCGCGTTCCGGAGACGATCGTCCGGCCGTCGGCGAAGACCGCCAATTCGATCTCGTCCTCGACCGTGACGCGGACGATCCAGCGATTGGCGACGACGCTTCCCACGGCCGCCATCCGCTCCGCAAATGCCGCCAGATCGATCCCGGCGAGTCCCGGGCCCGGGGCAACCTGGACGGCGTCGCGACCGCAGAGCGCCGTGGCCTGCGTTCCGGCCCTCCCCTCGAGCCAAGGGAAGTCGTTTCCTCGGCAGGTCGGACAGCCCGCGTCGGCGAGCGGCGCGAGATCGACCGTGCGCCACAGACTGTCCCACAGGTCGCAGACGAGGAGGCGATTACCGACGGGCGCTTCGGTGCCGACGATGATCTTCATCACCTCCGCAGCCTCCACCGCCCCGACGACGAGCGCCACCGGACCGACGACGCCGGCAGTGTCACAGGTTGGGAGGGCCCCCGGGGCGGGAGGATCGGGGACGAGGCAACGGAGGCAGGCGGATTTCCCCGGCAGCACCGCGAGCACCCGTCCCTCGGCGCCGATCGCGCCGCCGTGGACCCACGGGATGCCCTCGCGGCAGGCAAACTCATTGATGAGAAAGCGGGCCTCGAAGTTGTCGGTGCCGTCGACGATCACATCGACGCCGCCGAGGAGCCGGGGGACGCTCGAAGGAACGAGGTCGGCGACGATCGGCTCGATGCGGCAGGCGGCGTTGATGCGCTCGAGGTGACGGGCAGCCGCCACCGCCTTGGGGAGCCCCGCCGCGACATCTTCCTCGTCGAAGAGCACCTGGCGGGGAAGATTCGAAAGCTCGGGCACGTCGCGATCGATGATCCGGATCCGGCCGATTCCGGCACGGACTAGCGCCATCGCCACCACCCCGCCGAGCGCCCCGCAGCCGACGAGCGCGACGTGCGCCGCGGCCAACCGCTCCTGTCCGGCCGCGCCGATCGGCGCGAACCGAACCTGACGGGAATAGCGATCGGGATCAAAGGACATGGCGTGATCTCCGGACGAGGCGCGTCCTGACGGCCGCTCAGGTGACGAGATACCCGGCCCAGTCCCACGGTTGGTCGCGGAGTTCGGGGCGGGCCCACGCCGCCAACCTCGCCTGGAGCCGGTCACAAGCCCCCCGCGCCACGTCGGCTGGCGGCGGATCGATCCCCCGGATCGCTGCCACGAGCGGGAGTGCGGGCGCCCTTTGCCAGGTCTCGTGCGGCACGCCGTCCTCCGGCAGCCCCACGACGAGCACGTCGATCCCACGGACGGGCGGCGGCGGCTCGAGGCCGTCGACCTCGAGACCGAGGAGCATCGTGCCACGCCGCCTGCCGACGGCGACGGCGACGTCGGCAGGGCCGGGGGGAAGGATGACGAGGAACGCCGACGGATGCGCTGCGAACCCTTCGAGTCTCTCCCGGAGCAGCCCCGGATCGAGCGCGGCGTTCTCCGCCGGTACGACGCGGATGACGACGGCCACCCCGATCCGGTCGGCCAGGGTGAGCGTCGCATCGAGCCTTGCCGCGGAGGATTCCGAGGCCAGGTGGATCGTGTCGGAAACCGTGACCACGGCCGCGGCCGACAGCGGCACGAGCGCCTCGAGCCCCGCTCGCTCGACCGGGCCGGGCACGCCGCGCGGCACGTACCGCCGTCCATCGAGCCACAGCGACCGCCCCTTCACCCCCAGCCGCCGCAGCCCGATCATCCGTCGGCCGGCGGCGATGATCGCGTCGCCGCGGCGGAGCGTCACCTCGGCCCGGTAGAGATTCGGGAGTTCCGGCGTCCAGAAGCCCGGCTCGGTGCACACCCCACGGGCGAGCGCCGGCTGCCCCTCGACCGCCCCCTGATCGACGAGTTGCACCGTCGTGGGGAGCGTGGCGGCCGTGGAGCACTCCGGCCCGACGAGCGTTCCTGAGACGATGATCCCCTCGCTCGCAGCCGTGTGGGTCGTGCAGCGCAGCCAGACCTCGGCCCGCATGTCGTCGGCACGACCGAGGAGCGGCCGGATCCAGGTGGCGGGAGATGGTTCGTTCATGACGGTTCTCCGCCGGCCAGGAATCGCCTTCGCGCCTCGGTCGAGAGCCACTGGAGGTCGAGCTTGCCCGACCCGAGCACCGGGATCGCCTCCACCTCGGCAAAGCTGTCGGGCGTCGGGATCCAGAGATTCGGGAGACCACGGGCGGCGAGCCCCCGGCAGATCTCGTGGGGGTCGCGGCCGGTCTCGAGATGGAGCACGACGAGCCGTTCTCCCTTCCGGGCATCAGGGACCCCCGCCACGACGGCCATCAGTTCCCCTTCGCCCGACCCGAGTTCGGCGTTGACGGCCTCCTCGATCGGGAGATGGGGCACCATCTCCCCGCCGATCTTGGAAAACCGGCTCTCGCGGCCGGTGATGGTGATGAAGCCATCGTCGTCGAGCTTCGCGATGTCGCCGGTGCAGTACCAGCCGTCGTGGATGACGTGCGCGGTGAGGTCGGGGCGGTCGAGGTAGCCCTGCATCACGTTCGGCCCGGTGATCCACAGCATCCCTTCCTGACCGACGGGCAGCGGCTCGAAGCCATCCCGTGCCGTGATCCGGGCCCGGCAGCCGGGGATCGGCCGACCGACCGTCCCCTCGCGGGCATCGGCGGGCGATCCGGGTACGTGCCTGGCCGGAGGGATGTTGGCCGCGATCAGGGGCGACATCTCGGTGGCCCCGTAGGCTTCGCTCGGCCGGATGCCGAACTTCGCTTCGAAGGCGTCGCTCACCTCGCGCGGCATCTTCTCCGCCGAACCGAACACCGCCTCGAGGGTCGAGAAGTCTTCGGCGGGGGTGCGGCGGAGGTAGGTGCGGAGGAACGTCGGCGTCGCCATGAGGATCGTCGCATGGTGCTCGCGTGCGAGCCCGCCGATCGCTTGGGCATCGAGGGGGTTGGTGTGGAAGACGACGCCGGCATCGAGCACCAGCGGCGTCCAGAATGTCGCGGTGTAGCCGTAGGAGTGAAAGAACGGGAGGACACCGAGGGCGACGTCCGCCGACGACACGTGGAGGATCTGACCGATCGCGCGGACGTTCGAGGCGACGTTCTCCTCGGAGAGCACCACCCCCTTCGGGTCGCCGGTCGATCCGGAGGTGAAGATCACGGTGAGCACGTCGTCGGCACGGAGGCGGTCGAGCCCGAGCGTCCGCTCGAGGATCCCCAGCGGCAGGCAGGTGGCCTGCGCCGCGGAGACGAGTGTGTCGTAGCGGGTCAGCCGCGACTTGAGTTCCGTGGCATCGAGGAGTCGCTCGCCGAGGGAGAGCTTGACGCGGGCGAGGAAGGCGGGGCTCGAGAGGACGCGCCGCAGCCCCGCGCGCTCGATCGAGAGATCGAGGATCTGCTGGCTCGTGGTGTAGTTGAGGTTCACCGCCACGCGTCCCATGAGAACCAACGCCGCGTTGACGATCGCCGCGGCCGCCGTCGGTGGGAGCATGACCCCGACGCGCTGCTCGTCGGGGGCGAGAACCCGCTCGAGAACCCGCTTGGCGCAGAGGATGCGGATGAGGAACGCTCGGCCCGAGAGCCGCGTGCCAAGGGAGTCGGCGACCTTCATCCGCCCCCCGGCAAGCCGGCAGGCCCGGACGAGGGCCCGGGGGAGCGTGGCGACGCCGGCGGGATCGGGCCCCGCGCCCAAGAGCGTCGGGGCCTCGGCCTTCGGGGGCGGCGTTGGGGCTGCTGTCAGGGGTTGCATGCATCGATCCGGGGCGGGGCTTTCGGGCCAGACTGTTCCGAAGGCCACGGCCCATTAGAATCTGCGGAGTTTTCGCAGGAAAGCCGCCTGCCCTGCCGCCCCCCCGGAATCCATCATGCCCCGCTACCAGCCCGCCCGGATCGAGCCCAAGTGGCAGTCTTGGTGGGAGTCGCACGACACCTTCGCGACCCCCCGCCTCCCCGGGGCCCGCAAGACGTACGTCCTCGACATGTTCCCCTACCCCAGCGGCGAGGGGCTCCACGTCGGCCACCCCGAGGGCTACACCGCCACCGACATCGTCGCGCGCTTCGAGCGGATGCGCGGCACGAGCGTCATGCACCCGATGGGCTTCGACGCCTTCGGCCTCCCGGCCGAGGAGTACGCGATCCGCACCGGCACCCCGCCCCGGGAGAGCACAGAACGCAACATCGCCAACTTCACCCGTCAGCTGAAGATGCTCGGCTTCAGCTACGACTGGGATCGGGTCCTCTCGACCACCGATCCGGAGTACGTCCGCTGGACCCAGTGGATCTTCCTCGTTCTCTTCGACACCTGGTTCGACTCCCAGAAGCAGAAGGGGCGTCCGATCGCCGAGCTGCCGATTCCGGCCGAGGTGTCGGCGCGGGGTGAAGCCGCGATCACCGCCTACCGGGACTCCCATCGCCTCGCCTACCAATCGGAGGCCCCCGTCAATTGGTGCCCGGCCCTCGGGACGGTGCTCGCCAACGAGGAGGTGATCGGCGGGGTGAGCGAACGCGGCGGCCATCCGGTCGTGCGCATTCCGCTGCGCCAGTGGATGCTGCGGATCACCGCCTACGCCGACCGGCTGGAAAGCGAACTCGAGCCGCTCGACTGGCCGGCGAGCATCAAGAAGCTCCAGTGCGACTGGATCGGAAGGAGCACCGGCGCCGAGGTCGACTTCGCCATCGCCCCCTCCGGCTCTGGACAGGCCACGTTCGCCGCCTGGCAGTCGACCCGTCGCGCCGCCGGATTCCCGGCGCAGCCGGCGGCGGATGCCGTCCGCGTCTACACGACCCGCCCCGACACCCTCTACGGCGTCACCTACCTCGTCGTCGCCCCGGAGCATCCGCTCGTCGACGCGCTGACGACGCCGCAGCAGCAGGAAGCGATCCGGGTCTACCGCGACGCCGCCGCGCGGAAGAGTGACCTCGATCGCACCGATCTGGCCAAAGAGAAGACCGGCGTCTTCACCGGCTCGCACTGCATCCATCCGCTCACGGGCAAGCCCGTGCCGGTGTGGGTGGCCGACTACGTCCTCGCCACCTACGGCACCGGCGCGATCATGGCGGTGCCGGCCCATGACGAGCGTGATTGGGAGTTTGCCCAGGCGTTCGGCCTGGAGATCGTCACGGTCGTCGAGCCCCTCTCGGGCCACGGCCACGACGGGACGCTGTTCACCGGTGACGGCAAGGCGGTCAATTCCGGCCCGTACTCAGGGATGGAGACGCGACCGTTCATCGCCAAGGTGGCGGCCGATCTGGCCGATGCCGGGCTCGGCCGGCCGGCGGTCAACTACAAGCTCCGCGACTGGCTCTTCAGCCGGCAGCGGTTCTGGGGGGAACCGTTCCCGATCCTCCACGAACTCGGCCCCGACGGAAAGCCGACCGGCGCGATCCGCGCCGTCGCCGAGTCGGAACTGCCGGTCAACCTCCCCCACCTCACCGACTTCAAGCCCGGAGACACCCCCGATCCCCCTCTCTCGCGCTCCCCGGCCGAGTGGCTGTTCGTCGAGCGTGACGGCAAGCGTTACCGCCGCGAGACCAACACGATGCCGCAGTGGGCCGGCTCCTGCTGGTATTACCTGCGGTTCCTCGACCCGCGCAACGGCGACCGCTTCATCGACCCGGCGATCGAGAAGGCCTGGATGCCGGTCGATCTCTACATCGGCGGAGCGGAGCACGCCGTGCTCCACCTCCTCTACGCGCGTTTCTGGCACAAGGTCCTCTACGACCGTGGCCACGTCTCCCTCCCGGAGCCGTTCGGCAAGCTCGTCAACCAGGGGATGATCCTCGGCGAGATGGAGTTCACCGGCTACCGGAGCACCAAGGGGGGCTGGGTGTCGGCGGAGAAGCGCTCGCCCGAGGATGTCGCGGCGAAGCTTCCCGCCGATCAGGTGGAGAAGCAGGGGGAGCACTTCGTCCTCCGCGACTGGCCGAAGATCCGTGTCGAGAGCCGGGCTTACAAGATGTCGAAGGCCCGCGGCAACGTCGTCAATCCCGACACCGTCGTGAAGGAATTCGGTGCCGATTCGCTCCGCCTCTACGAGATGTTCATGGGCCCGCTCGAGGCGACGAAGCCCTGGAGCACCACCGGCGTCAGCGGCGTCCGTGGATTTCTCGACCGCTGCTGGCGGCTGGTGGTCGACGACCGGGCCGACGAGGTCGTCCTCTCGCCGCAGGTCGTCGACGATCCCCCCACCGACGATCAGCTCCGCGAACTCCACCGGATGCTCGAGAAGGTGACCAGGGACGTCCCCGCGTTGTCGTTCAACACGGCGATCGCGCGGATGATGGAGTTCGTCAACTACTTCACGCCGCTCGAGCGGAAGCCGCGCGGGGTGCTCGAGCCGTTCGTCGTGGCGCTGGCCCCCTTCGCCCCGCATCTGGCCGAGGAACTGTGGGAGGTCCTCGGCAAGCCGGCGCCGGTCTCGCTCGCCGCTTGGCCGGCGGTGGAGGAACGTTGGCTCAAGGACGACACGGTCGAGATCCCGGTGCAGGTGGGAGGGAAGCTGCGGGCGAGGGTCACCGTCCCGGCCGACGCCGACATCCCGGCCCTCGAAGCGGCCGCTGCAGCCGATCCGCGGATCGCCGAACTCCTCGCCGGCAAGCAGATCGTGAAGGTGATCACCGTCCCGGGGCGGATGGTGAACTTCGTCGTCCGCGGAGCCTAAAGGCCTCACAGAAGCATCGATTTCGAGAGGCAGGGGCTTGAAAAACCCTGGCCACCCCCAACAAAAACCGAATTGGCGGGGGTGGCCAGGTTTCCGTAGCATGGTCGGCTGGCGGGTGTCCGACCGACCTCCGGGAAGGGTTTTTTCAGCATGAGCGTGCAGCGGGTCCTGGCTCTGGTCCTCGGCGGTGGCCGCGGGACGCGGCTCTATCCTCTCACCCGCGACCGCTCCAAGCCCGCCGTGCCGCTGGCGGGGAAATACCGGATCATCGACGTCCCCCTCTCCAACTGCATCAACAGCGGCGTCCAGCGGATCTATGTTCTGACGCAGTTCAACTCCGTCAGCCTCCACCGCCACATCCGCCGCACCTACACCTTCGATCCGTTCAGCGGCGGCTTTGTCGAGATCCTCGCGGCCCAACAGACGCTCGACAATTCCGGCTGGTATCAGGGCACGGCCGACGCGGTCCGGCAGAACATCCGCTATCTGCAGCAACCGGACATCCGCCACGTCCTCATCCTCTCGGGCGATCAGCTCTATCGGATGAACTACGCCGACATGCTCGCCACCCACATGGCGAAGAAGGCCGACGTCACGATCGCCGGCATCCCCGTTCACGAAGACGCCGCCTCGGCCCTGGGGATCATGCGGCTCGACGACGAGGGACGCGTCGAGGGATTCCTCGAGAAGCCGCAGACGAAGGCCGAGCTCGACATGGTGCGCACCGATCCGGGGTGGATCGACCGCCACGGGATCCCGGCCAACGGCCGCTCGCTGATGGCGAGCATGGGGATCTACCTCTTCGACCGCGACTGCCTCCTCGAGTTGCTCCGCAAGACCGACTATCAGGATTTCGGGCGGGAGGTCTTCCCGGCGGCCATCCGGACGAAGCGCGTGTTTCTCCACCCGTTCGACGGCTACTGGGAGGACATCGGGACGATCCGCTCCTACTTCCAGTGCAACCTCGACCTCGCCGGGAGCACGCCGCCGTTCGAACTGGCCAGCGCCGAGGCGCCCATCTATTCGCGTGGCCGATTCCTTCCGCCGTCACGGATCGACGGGGCAAGCATCCGCGCGAGTCTCGTGTCCGACGGCTGCATCGTCGAGCAGGGGGCGGTCATCGAGAACAGCGTCATCGGCCTCCGCTGCCGAATCGGACGGAACGTCGTCATCCGCAACTCGGTGGTTCTCGGAAGCGACTACTACGAGACCACCGAGGACATCGCCTCGAACACCGCCCGGGGCCTGCCGCCGATGGGCATCGGAGAGGGAACGATCATCGAAGGCGCGATCGTCGACAAGAACGTCCGTATCGGCAAGCGGACCCGGATCGTCAACGACCACGGCTGGGACGAGATCGGCGACAGCACGACCTTCACCGTCCGCGACGGCGTGGCGATCGTTCCCAAAGACGCGATCGTCCCCGATGGCTGGCAGCCCGATCCGACGCTCCACCGCGGGACGTGACCGCAGGCCGTCGTCCGGACGTTGTCAGCGGAGGAGCACAGGGGGCCGATCCCGCGGGAGCCGCGACTCGAGAACATACGGGTGGCGTGGGCCCACCGGGGAGCCTTCGGCCGCTCGGCCGGTCGTCATCCGCCTGCTGCTGGCTTGCCAGAGGACGCGAGCCGGCTCGGCATCGCTCGCCTCGTCGTCGGTTTCCAGGCTGTCCGTCGACGATCCCTCGGGCTCCTCGATCGATTCCTCCCCGGGCTCGGCGGGCGTGATCAGCGACGCTCCGAGGACGGGCACGATCTCCGCCTCGACGACGGGGGAGAGATCCGGGGCGGTGGCGATCATCGCCGGTTCCGCCTCGGTGGGGTCATCCGCAGGCGTCGGCTGCTGCGGAGATGCTTGCACGATCGGGGGCCAGGGAAGCGGTGTGGCTCGGACCGGCAGGATGCCATTGCTCCGCGCCGCAAAGTCATTTTGCGACACCGAGCCATTCGGCACCGGCCCGGCGTAGTCGAACGGGTCGGGGCACATCGTGCAGCCGGTGGCCAGCAGGCTCACCACCACCACCGCCACCAGACTCATTCCTCGCCCGCCACGGCTCATGGTGGAGTTCCCGGCATCCATGCTTTTCCCCTGTTCGGCCAGGTGCCATTCGCTCCGACCGGATCGGCAACGCCGGCCGGCGGCAAAATTGTCGCGACATCGCCTCCCCAGGCGACATCCCGACCGACGGACGGCGGCATGAGCCGACCCGAACCCCGTCGACGACAGCCAGCAGCGGCTGTTCCCTCCCAAGACCCAACCAATCCATCGGACCGGCACGACCGGCATCTTGAGCCGAACCGTCACGGCCGGGCCAGCGGGCGGGAAAGACCGGGGAACGCGGCGGCGAAAAGATCAGCCGCCAGGCCCCTTCTTGGGCATGTCGATCCCCATCCGGGCCATGAGATGCTGCATGTCGTCCCAGACATCCCGCTTCGCAGCAGGGTTCCGCAACAGGTAGGAAGGGTGATAGGTGCAGATCACCGTCGCCTCGCCGTATTCGAACCAGCGGCCACGGAGTTTCCCGATCGTCTCGTCGGTGCGAAGGAGTGATTGGGCGGCCGACGCCCCGAGACAACAAATGAACTCCGGCCGGATCGCCTCGATCTGCCGCTCGAAGTAGCCCCGGCAGTTGGCCACCTCCTCCGGCTCCGGCCGACGGTTCTCGGGAGGACGGCACTTGAGGACGTTGAGGATGTAGACCTCGTCGCGGCTGAGAGTGCAGGCCTCGATGATCTTCGTGAGCAGTTGCCCGGCCCGTCCCACGAACGGTTCCCCCGAGGCATCCTCATCGGCCCCGGGGGCCTCGCCGAGGAAACAGAGCCGGGCGGCCGGATTGCCGCTCCCGAAGACGGTGTTCGTGCGGGCCTCGGCGAGATGAACGCAGGCCCGGCAGCCGGCCACCTCGCTGCGGAGGATCTCGAGGGTCGCCAGTCGCTCGGCGGCATCGGCTCCCTTGGCCTTCCCCTTCTTCGCCGGACGCGACGCGGAAACCGGGTGCGGGGGCTGCGTCGGAACGGGCACAGGGGCAGACGCCACGGCGGCCGTCGGCTCGGCGTCGTCATCCGCGTCGAGATCCGGCTTCGCACGAGGGAGATCGAGCACGCCGGCATCGGCAAGGCTCTCGAGTCGCTGCTTCACCGCTCGGGCAGAGCGGGGAACCGCACGCTTCCCTCCCCCCCCCGATGAATCACCTGCGGTCGAGCGGGCCATTTGCCACTCCGATCGATCTGGGGCGACGGTACAGAGGGGCTCAGAGGGCCCGACGATGGCGCTTCGGACCGCGTCCCTTGCCGAGGAGCGATGCCGAAGAGGGTTTCTTCGGCGCCTCGGGCTCGGCCTGCGGGGCAGGCTGCCCTTCGGCGGCAACGAAGGCGCCACCGGGGCCGGTCTGCTGGATCGGCGCCGCCTTGGGACGCCGGTCGAAGGCATCGAACCCCGGAATCTCGTCGCGCTGGAGAAGCTTCTCGATTCGCATCTCGATGCGGGTCAACTGCGGCCCTTCGTCGGGAGCGACGAAGGTGTAGGCCACCCCCTCGCGTCCCATGCGTCCGGTGCGACCGACACGATGGACGTAATCGTCGCAAAACTCGGGAATGTCGTAGTTGATGATGTGCGACAGGGCCGAGACGTCGATGCCACGTCCCACGACGTCGGTGGCGACGAGGACCTTCACCGCCCCTTCGCGAAACTGCTTCATGACCCGGTCGCGGACGTTCTGGGCGAGGTCACCGTGGATGCACCCCACCTGCTCCTCTCCGCCATCACGCGCCCGGCGCCGGGAGAGTCGCTCGAACACCTTGTCAGTGCCACGCTTCGTCCGGCAGAAAATGATCACTTGGCGCGGCTGTTCGCGGTCGAGGAGCCGCTCGAGGAGATCGAACTTCCGCGTCGGATCGACGGTGAAATAGAACTGCTCGATCGTCTCGACGGCGATCTCGCCGGTGGAGAAGTCGAGGATCTCCGGATCGCGCATGTAGCGGGTGGCGAGTTTGGCCACCGGCGGCGGAACGGTCGCCGAGAGGAGGAGCGTCTGACGGCTGTCAGGACAGCGGCGGAGGATCTTCTCGATGTCGGGCCGGAAGCCGATGTCGAGCATCCGGTCGGCCTCGTCGAGCGTGACGATCTCGAGGCCGGAGAATTGGATCGTCCCCCGGCTCATGTGGTCGAGAACGCGTCCGGGAGTGCCGACGACCACGGCGGGATTCTTGGCGAGCTTGTCGATCTGCCCCCGGATCGGCTTGCCGCCGTACACCGCGACGCAGTGAATCTTCGACCCGTGGGCGAGTTTCTCGAACTCATCCCGGACCTGAACGGCCAATTCGCGGGTCGGAACGAGGACGAGGGCCCGCGGCCCGATCCCCCCCCGCTCCGATGGCTGCGATACGCGTTCGAGGATCGGGAGGACGAAGGCACACGTCTTACCCGTCCCGGTGCGTGCCTGACCGAGGACGTCAATCCCCTTGAGGGCACGCGGGATGAGCCCAGCCTGAACTGGGGTGGGAACGGTGTAGCCGGCGCGATCGACCGCTGCGAGCGTGGCCGGCGCGAGGCCGAGTTTTCCAAAGTCGCCCGCAATGGCGGCCGCCTGCGAGGCGACAGGGTTGATCCCGTCGGAATTGGCAGAGGCAGGGCTCCCACAGCTTTGGGCAGCCCACTCTTCGGGGGACCAATCCCTGGAACGCCGGTCGTCACGGGCCCCGCGGCCGGATTCCAAAGCCACTCGTAGTCCTTCCTGGTTCTGTCCTGAACCGCTCACGACGCCCCGCCCCGCAGCCGGAACGGCCTGAGAGGGATCGTCCGTCAATGAAAACTACCACGATTGGCGGGGGCAGGCAATCGTCGCCGCGGAGGCGGGGCTGTCGGGCGGGCTCTCCGGAGGCCCTTTTTCCCCGTTTCTTCCGCTCTTCCAGCCCCGTTCAAAGCTCCATCAACGATCAAAGAGTTTCTTCAGGGCCCACAGGGTCGCGGCCCGGCCGGCCCGGGCGATCGAGCGCGTCAGCGGAATGTGCTTGGGGCAGACCGCGACGCAATTCTGGGCATTGCCACACATCTGAATGCCCCCAGGCCCTGTCAGCGCGGCCATCCTCTCATCAGCGATCATCTTGCCGGTGGGGTGCTTGTTGAACAGCACAGCCTGACTCACGGCATGGGCACCGATGAAGCCCTGATCGAACGCAGCGTTACGCCGGGCAGCGACCTGCTCCTCGGTTTCCCCTTCGCGCATGGGCGTCTCGATCCGCGTGAACTGCGGACAGGCCTCGAGGCAGCAGCCGCAACTCATGCACTCGGAGAGCGGGTAGGCCTCCTCCTGCTCCTCCGGGGAGATCCGCGGACCGGGGCCGTGGTCGAAGGAGTCATCGACCGGCACCCAAGCCTTGACACGCTGGAGCGAGTGAAAAAGTCGCCGCCGATCGACGACGAGATCACGGACGACCGGAAACTTCGACATCGGACGCAACTCGATACCGTCGGGATGCTCCTCGAGGAGCCGGTCGACGAGCGCTGAACAGGCCATTCGCGTCCGCCCATTGATGAGCATCGTGCAGGAACCGCACACCTCCTCGAGGCAGTTACAGTCCCAGGCCACGGGGGCGACCGGACGACCGTCCTGCGATCGGGCGATCGCGGCGACCTTTTGAAGGACGCTGATGACGTTCATGTTCGGCTCCCAGGGAACGTCATGCCGCTCCCAGTAGCTCTCCTGCCCGGGGGCATCCTGGCGCAGTACCCGAACGGGGATCGTGCGGGCGGCCGTCGGCCCGCCGTGGTCGTGGTCGTTGGTCTTCATGATCATGTCGCTTGACTCCGTGTGCGGTCTGTCACGTCCACCTGCCGGCGAGCGGTCAGGACTGGGCCCCGACCCCGACTTGCCGTGTCGCTGCCTGCCCGCCCTTGGCGTCTCGGGCACGCAGCCGCTCCTTCCACACCTCCTCGATCACCTCGCCGCCAACCAGGCCGTAAAGCCGCGGGCGGGGCGGGATGAGCGAGGTGTCGATGTCCTCATAGGTGATTTGCGGGTGGCCGTCGGCACCGTGATTGGCGATCGTCGACTTGAGCCACTTGTTCGTGTTGGCCTCGAATCGGTCGCACCACTGCTCGGCCTCAAGACGCTTCCCCTCCGGGTCCGTTGCGGCGATCCCCGGCATCTCGAAGTCGGGCTTGTAGTGGGCCCCTCGGCACTCGTCGCGGAGGAGGGCCCCCTTGAGGATCAGTTTGGCGAGCGGAAACATGTCGCCGAGTGACTTCGTGAACACGACGTTTTGGTTGGTCCAGTTGCCGGTGTCGGAGAGCGAACAGCGACGCCACCGCTCCTCGAGGGCGCAGACCTCGTCGTAGGCCGCAGCGAGTTGATCGTTGCGGCGAACGACCGTCGCGACGCGGGTCATGAGATCACCGAGTTCGTGGTGAATGCCGTAGGGATTCTCACCCCCGCCCCGCCGCTGGATGAGGGCTTCATGCCGCTCCTCCTGGCGCCGCAGCGCCGAGGCGAAGAGCGACTCGGACGCCGGGGCCCGCTTCGCCCCGGCCGATGCCTGGACGCCTGCGGCACAGAACAGGCCGCTGAAGATGCAGGAGAGGAGCGAGTTGGCCCCGAGCCGGTTGGCGCCGTGGTACTGGTAGTCGCATTCGCCGATGGCGTAGAGGCCGGAAATGCTCGTCTGTTGGTTGCGGGGCGAGCCCTCGAGCATCCCCCCGGAGGGGCTCTTCTCGTAATCGACCCAAAGCCCACCCATCGAATAGTGGACGGCCGGGAAGATCTTCATCGGGGCCGTCCGCGGATCGACCCCCTGGAACTTCTCGTAGATGTCGAGGATGCCGCCGAGCTTGCGGTCGAGCGTCTCCTTGGGGATGTGCGTGAGGTCGAGGTAGACGCAGAGCCGATCCTTCTCGACCGACAGGCCATCGGTTGTGCAGATGTCGAAGATCTCCCGCGTGGCGATGTCGCGGGGGACGAGATTCATGTACTTCGGATAGCGTTCCTCGAGGAAGTAGTAGCGCTCCGCCTCGGGGATCGTCCGGGGGTCGCGCGGGTCCTGTGGGGTCCTCGGCACCCACACCCGGCCCCCCTCGCCGCGGGCGCTCTCGCTCATCAGTCGGAGCTTGTCGGCCCCCGGGATGGCCGTGGGGTGCACCTGGATGAACTCGCCGTTTCCGTAGGCCGCCCCGGCCTGATAGACGCGGCTGACCGCGCTGCCGGTGCAGACCATCGACATCGTCGACCGGCCGTAGACGAGCCCGCAGCCGCCGGTGGCGAGGACCACCGCGTCGGCGGCAAAGGAACGGAACTGCATCGAGACCATGTCCTGGCAGACCGCTCCGCGGCACCGCCCGGAGTCGTCGAGGACGGGCGCGAGGAAGTCCCAGAACTCGTACTTGCGGATCTTGCCTTCGGCCTCGAAGCGTCGCACCTGCTCGTCGAGGGCGTAGAGAAGTTGCTGGCCGGTGGTGGCGCCGGCGAACGCCGTGCGCTTGTAGAGCGTCCCGCCGAAGCGGCGCTGGTCGCGAAAACCCTCCGGCGTGCGGTTGAAAGGCACCCCGAGTCGATCCATGAGATCGATGATCCGCGGTCCCCAGTCGGCCATTTCCTTGACCGGCGGCTGGTGCTGGAGGAAGTCACCACCGTAGACCGTGTCGTCGAGGTGCTTCCACTCGTTGTCCCCTTGCTGGCGAGTGAGGGCGTTGACGCTGTTGATGCCCCCCTGCGCACAGACGCTGTGCGACCGCTTCACCGGCACGAGGCTCATGAGGTCGACATCGACTCCGAGCTCGGCCAGGCGCATCGAGGCCGCGAGCCCGGCAAGACCACCGCCGACGACGAGGACGCGGGGCTGTGCCATGGTGTGTCAGTTTCCTGCTGGACTGGGGGAGGGGGTCACGGGGATGACGAGGGCCGCGGGTTCGGAAGGGGCGCGGAGGTCGATAGCGTCGGTGACGGGAACGGTGGCCGTGGTTCCAGGGGCACCATGCCCGCCGGTGGCGGCCCCGGGGGCCTGTCCCTCCATCATCCGCTTGAAGTCGTCCATCCGGGTCTCGATCTGCCTGGCGGCGGCGACGTCAGTCGACCGGAGTCCTCCGATCGCCCCCAGCCCGGCAGCGGCGAGCACGACCCCGACCACGATGCTGACGACATTCGCCCGCTGCATGGCCGCGGGGCTCGTCCACAGCCCCCAGGTGATCCCGATCGTCCACAAGCCGTTGGAGAGGTGGAACACCGCCGAGAGAACGCCGATCGCGTAGAGGAGAGACACGCCGAGGGGAGCGATGACGGTCGCCGCGGAGCTGGTGGCATGGTGCGGATCGAAGCGTCCGCCCCCGATCGGGGCCCCCAGCCAGTGAAGTTGGATGATGTGCCAGAGGATGAAGGCGAAGGCGATCATGCCCGTCGCCCTCTGGAGGGTGTAGCGAACGTTTCCCATGTAAGGATAGGAGCCGACGTTCGGAAGGCCACCGGCGATGATCGCGAACCCGACCGCCGCGTGGAACATCATCGGCAGGAAGATGAACGCGAACTCCACCGGGACCAAGAGCGGCCCGAGGGAGTGGATCATGTCCACCCGCGACTGGAAGGATGCAGCCCCCCCCAGCACCGACGCGTTGGTGAGCAGGTGGACCACCAAGAAGGCCCCCACCGGGATGAGCCCCGAGAGGGAGAACAGCCGGTAGATGAGGAACTGGTTGCGGGAAACGAACGACGGCAGGGTCACGCTCGGCTTCTCCAAACGGAGGAAGGGATGCCGTTGGGAGTATAGATTTGTGGAGTTGGGCGGCAACGCTCGATGGGATTTGGCGGCCGCCACGACGAATTTTATACTTGTGGCGCGGACCGGGATCGCCCCCAGGGAGGGCCGTTGGTGCCTGACTCACCCAGCTATCTCGTTGTCCGCGACGCGGAAGGGGCCGCGATCCCCCCCGCCGCCGGCGTCCCGTTCGGTTGCCCCCCACCGGGTGAATCGGCCGCGATGCCACTTGCTGCCGGGGAAGCACCGCCCCTCGCGGCCGGCGCCCCGCTCGAGTCGATCAACAGCTTGGCGGCCGCCGTCGCCCGCATCGGCCGCGGTCCCCGGGTCGCCGGCGTGATCCTCACCGGCGGGCTTGTGGCACCCGACGGCCCGCTCGTCACCTCGGTGCGGGCACAACGGATCCTTGAAAACGTTCCCGACGGCGTCGTCCTCCTCGATGCCGGCGACACGATCCGCTGGGCCAACGCCCGCTTCCGGCTGTGGTGCGGCTGCGAGGAACTCTGCGGGTTCGGCTTTCTCACCGCCCTCGGCAATCCCGAGATCCTCGGCCCGGAGTTCAGCCCCTTCCACGCCGCCCTGGCGTCGGGGCGGATCTCCGGGGCAACGCTGCGGACCGCCGACAACCGCTACCTCCACCTCAACGCCGCCCCGCTCCTCGCCAGCGATCCATCCGCCGCGGCCGATTGGCCAGCCGCCGACCATGTCGTCGTCAGTATTCGGGACGTCACCCACACGATCCTCGAGCAGCAGAAGCGTGCCGCGATCCATCAGGCCGGACAGAAACTGGCCGATCTGTCTCCGGCCGAACTGGCCGACATGACGATCGAGGAGCGAATCGATCTCCTCAAAAGCAATATCCTCCATTACTCCCGCGATCTCCTCCTCTTCGACGTCGTCGAGATCCGCCTCCTCGATCGCAAGACGGGCCGGCTCGAGCCACTTCTCGCCGAGGGGATGCAACCGGAGGCGGAGGCCCGGATCCTCTTTGCCCGCACGGAACACAATGGGGTCACCGGGTATGTCGCTGCCACGGGGCGGAGCTATTTCTGCAACGACACGACGAAAGACCCCCTCTATCTCGAGGGGTGCAAGGGGGCGAAGAGCTCGCTGACCGTGCCGCTCATGCTCCATGATCAGGTGATCGGGACGTTCAACGTCGAGAGTCCGGAGCCGGGGGGCTTTTCCCACACCGACATGCAGTTCCTCGAGATTTTCTCCCGGGACGTCGCTGCCGCCCTCAACACCCTCGAACTGCTCGTCGCCGAGAAGGCCTCCACCACCGCCGAGAGCGTCGAGGCGATCCACGGGGCGGTCGCCCTCCCGATCGACGACATCCTCAACGATGCCGTCAACGTCATGGAACGCTACATCGGCCACGACGCCGATGTCGTCGAGCGACTCCAGCGGATCCTCCGCAATGCGCGCGACATCAAGCAGGCGATCCAGAAGGTGGGAGAGAAGATGACGCCGAGCACGGCCCACGCCCAACACCGCCGCGGCGAACGGCGGCGGGCGTTGACCGGCAAGCGGATCCTCGTCGTCGATGCCGACGAACAGGTTCGCGCGGCTGCCCACTGCCTCCTCGAACGCAACGGCAGCATCGTTGAGACGGCCCGCGACGGTGCCGAGGCCGCATCGATGGTGCGGGCCGCCGGCGACGAGGATTACGACGTGATCCTCTCCGACATCCGCCTCCCTGACATGTCGGGATACCAGCTCTTTCTGCGCCTCAGTGAGATCCTCGACGACGTGCCGCTGGTCCTCATGACCGGCTTCGGCTACGACCCGGGGCATTCGATCGTGAAAGCCCGCCAGGCGGGGATCAATCTCGTCCTCTTCAAACCGTTCCGCGTCGACCAGCTCCTCGACACGCTCGAGCGGGCCCTCGAACGCCCGAAAACCGGCACCGGCTGACGAGCCCGGCAGGGATTTCTGAAAAATCGCCCCCTCGCTGTGGGTGGCAGACCGGGGACCGACGGCGCCCTGAATCCCGCGAATTCCCGACGGGAGGCCGGTTGGAACCGTACCGGGAGGGGAAAACCCTCTTTTTTCGCGGCGATGGATGCCCTTGACCCGTTCCCCCCGGGCCCAGTACCTATCCCGCCCTCACGGTTCTCCCATCCACGGGGATCATGTCCATGGCACGCTTCCGCGAAATCCACGCTGCAGCCGGCACCGGTCGGCCAACGTCGCGCCTGCAGTCGGTCCGTAACCAGGCCCCGGCCTCCGGCTGGGTCTGGCTGGCGGGGGTATCTCTGACGGTCCTTTCCGCCCCCGGGGCCCTCGTCGCCGACGACGTCGTGGAAACGCTCCCCGTTCCCGCCGCGGAAGTCCCGGCCGAGGATGACACCGGCACCGCCAGTGCCGCCGACGCCCGCCGCGTCATCGAAGAGGCCCTGAGCCGTTCGGCGGCCCAGCGTCAGACCCCGACGCCCGTCGAGGCCCAGGCTGCTCCGACCGCTCAGGCCGGTCTCCCCCGCGACCTGATCGTCGCCCGACTCTCGGCCGAGGTCGCTGCCCGCCAGCTCGAAGCCCGCCGCGCGGCCCAGCGATCCGCTGCGGAGGCGCTCGAGCTCCTCGATGCCGCCGCTGCCGATGTGGCAGCCGCCGACATCCCCACCGAGACCCGCACCCAACTCACGAAGCGGATCGACCGCGCCCGTCGCGAGATCGAGGAGACGACCGGCAAGCGTGCCTCGGAGATCGCCCTCGACAAGAAGAACGCCGAGGTCGAGTCGAAGATCAACCGTGAGCGGGCCAAGAAGGTCGAGGTCGACCAGCGGCTGGCGATGATCGTGGACGAATACAACACGATGATCGACGAGCGACGCTATGCCGAGGCCGAGGCGCTCGCGAAGAAAGCCGCTCAACTCGCCCCCGACAATCCGGTTGTCCGCCAGCTCCTCTCACAGAGCCGGATGATCCGCCGTCTCGACACGCAGAAGTCGATCGCTGGCGACAAAGAGGATGGCTTCATCGAGGCGATGGTCGACGTCGACCGGTCGAGCACTCCGTTCGTCGGGCCGATCGAGTTCCCGGCCACGAAGGACTGGGAGGATCTGACCAAGAACCGCAACCGACTCGAGGGTGATGGGCGTGGACGCGCCTCGCCGGCCGAGGCCGCGATCCACAAGAAGCTCTCCGCCCAGGTCGTCGCCGTCCACCGGGCGGAGCCCCTCGCGGCAGTCCTCGATTCGCTCGCCAAGCAAGCCGAGGTGCCGATCCATCTCGACATGGTCGGGATGGAGTCAGAGGGGGTGAGGAGTGACACGCCCGTCACCATCTCGCTCGAACAGAAGATCACGCTCAAGAGCGCTCTCAAGCTCCTCCTGGAGCCGCTCCACCTCGACTACTGCGTCAAGGACGAGGTGCTCAAAGTCACGAGTCCCCGCCTCATGAAGGGGCAGGTGTTCAGCGTCTCTTATCAGGTCGCGGATCTCGTCATCCCGATCCCGAACTTCGTCTCCGACGACACCGGGCTCGACGGCGCCATCAACGGCGGCTATTCGCGCCTCTCGACGCTCTCCAATCTCTCCGTTCAGACCGGCCCCGCCCCCGGGGCGGTTGCCCGCGCCGGGACCGACACCCCGCTCGACGGCAACAGTCTCGCCCAGATCCCCGGCGTCGGCGGCAACGCCCCGCAGGTCGGCAGCTCCGGCGGGGTTCCGCTCCTCGGCGGTGGTTCGCCGCTCGGCGGTGCCCAGGCCGACTTCCAGTCGCTCATCGATCTGATCCAGAACACCGTCGCGCCGCAGACGTGGAACACGGTCGGTGGCCAGGGGGCGATCCAGCCCTTCCCGACGAATCTCAGCATCGTCGTCAGCCAGACGCAGGAAGTGCACGACGAGATCGCCGACCTCCTCCAGCAGCTCCGCCGCCTCCAGGATCTCCAGGTGGCGATCGAGGTCCGGTTCATCCGTCTCAACGACACGTTCTTCGAGCGGATCGGCGTCGACTTCGATTTCAACATCCAGTCGAACGTCCGTGATCCGCTCAACATGACCGCCGTCCCCGGAGCGGGCGGTGGTTCGACATCTCCCTTCGCCCTCGGCATCCCCGCCAGCCCTGGCGGCCCGACGCAGACGATCGGGCTCGACAACTCCGGCAATCCGGGGGTGGCTCGGATCGGAAACGTCGGCCAAAACCAGACGCTCAACGGCCAGCCGGTCTCGAACTTCTACTCGATCCCCTTCCGGCAAAACAGCTTCGGTGCCGCCCAGGTGCCCTCGATGCCAGGCCTCCCCGATCCGACGACGTCGGCGGCGACATTCGGGTTCGCGATCCTCTCCGACATCGAGGCTTACTTCCTCATCCAGGCCGCCCAGGGCAACACCCGTTCGAACGTCATGCAGGCCCCGAAGGTGACGCTCTTCAACGGCCAGAACGCCTTCATCAACGACTCGGTGTCGCGACCGTTCGTCACCTCGGTGATCCCCGTCGTCGGCGACTTCGCCGCCGCCCAGCAACCGGTGATCACGGTCCTCAACGAGGGCACGAGCGTCAACGTTCAGGCCGTCGTCTCCAACGACCGACGATTCGTCCGCCTCACCCTCATTCCGCGTTTCTCGCAGATCGGGAAGGTGCAGGAGTTCCAGTTCGAGGGTTCCCGCTCGACCTCGACGAAGAGCGCCGACGAGAAGTCGGGCCTCGACGGCGGCGTCGGCCAGCAGGGTCAGAATCCGCTCGGAGCCTCGCTCGGCCTCAACGCCAAGACCTCGAACGAGCAGACCGTCCGCTCCAGCGGCACGACGATCCAGCAGCCTGAATACATCACGACGTCGGTGACGACGACGGTGAGCGTTCCCGACGGCGGCACGGTGCTCCTCGGCGGCATCAAGCGTCTCCGCGAGGGTCGCAACGAGTTCGGCGTGCCAATCCTCTCGAAGATTCCCTACATCAACCGGCTCTTCAAGAACGTCGGCATGGGGCGGACGACCGACAGCCTGATGCTCATGGTCACGCCGCGGATCATCATCCAGGAGGAGGAGGAAGACAAACTCCTCGGGGTCAATCGCCCCTGACCATTACCGCGGCGGGAGCCAGTTGACGGCTCCCGCCACAAGGCCGATGGCCCTCCTGCCCGCTGTCCACAGGCTCCCCTCCATGGCTCGCATCTGGTTTCTTGCCGGCTCCCTCCTCGGCGGCATCGGCGTCGCAGCCGGCGCTTTCGGGGCCCACGGCCTCAAGGCCCACTTCGAGGCCAACGGGCAGGCCGCCAACTGGGAAACGGCCGTCCGCTACGCCCTCTTCCACGCGCTGGTCCTGCTCGTGGTGGCGGTGGCCTCGGCCCTCCCCGCGACGGCCGTCTGTCGTCGCCGGCTGTGGGCGTCGGGGGCCTGCTTTCTTTCCGGCACGCTGATCTTCAGCGGCCTGCTTTCAATCCTCGCCCTCACCGGCCTGAAGATTCTTGGCGCTGTGGTGCCGATCGGTGGCGTGCTCCTCATCGCCGGCTGGGGCTGGCTGTTTGCCGCCGGGCTTCAGCTCGGATCGGAGTCGTAGAAGACGCGCCTCGGATTGCGAACGAGGAGGTCGAGCCCGAGGTCGACCGCCCGCTCCTCGTCCCACCCGCGTTCGACGACGAACCGATCGGCGAGCACCCGGGCGAGCGTCCGCCGGTACATCGCGAACTTCGGATACCCGAACTCCGCCTTGTACATGTCGCTGTAGTAGCCGAGGAGTTTCGTCCGCGGCACCGCCTCGATCCGCTGCTCGAGATCGGACTGAATCGTCGCCGGCGTGTTGGCGTACCACCAATGGCCAAACGGGAGGACATTGGGGAAAATCCACGCGAAGCTGACGAGTTCGTGGTTGAGCGGCCGGGAGAGAATCGACACCGGAAACTTGACGCCCGGGAAGGCATTGAACAGCGGCGCGTAGTCGGCCAGCGACAGCCTTCCGTCGAGGAGGTCCTGTCCCTGGTGAACTCCACCGGGGTAGATGGCCCGGCGCACCCCGATCATGAGGTCGAAGGGGAGGTGACGCTCCTGACAGATGCCGGCGACGGTCCAGAAGAGGTGGGCCGAGAGTGCCGCGCGATCTGCGGCCGGGGCGGCGAGGCCCTCCCGGAGCACCGCCGCCAGGGCCCGTTCGGCATCAGCCGCATCAATGGGGCGGGGGCGGAAGTCGGGAGGGAGCGAGATCGCCGCCGCCCGCGCCCCGCTCCTCACGAACCGATCGGCGACCGCTGCAACCGCCTCTCCGAGGCGCCCGACATCGCCGGGCTCCACCCCGGAGGTCCGAGCCAATCGCTCGAGGACGCCCGGCTTGCCGGTGTGGAAGACGAGTTCGTCGACGCGCAGGCAGGGCACCCAGAGGGAGGTGTCGAAGCCCTCGAGCGGATCGTCGAAGTCGTTGGTGAGGAAGACGGCCTCGATGTGGCTCTTCGCGAGGACGGTGGCGGTCCACCCCGGATCGGCCGAATGGTCCCGAACCCTCGCGGCGAGATCCGGCCAGTTGGAGGGGGTGAGCGCGTCCGCCGGGAAGCCGAACAGGTCGCGGGCGATCTCCATCAGCCAGGCGTGCTGGATGGTGTTCGTGAGGTGCGCGAGCCCCTCGACGATCCGCGCGACCCGCGTCTCCTCGTCGAGCCCGGGCCCCTCGATCGCTTCCCGTGGCACCCCGGCCGAATGGACCAGTTCGGTGTAGTAGTGGTAGCCGAGGATGTCGGCAAGGGACCGCGCCGACGGAGCGAGGGGATCGATGTGCGAATGCGAGTCGACGAACGTCGCCCGGGCAAGCTCACCGTCGATCCTGGCGACGAGCGCCGTTGAAGCATTCACGACGATGAGCCCCTGACGGTTCGAACTGGCATTCCGCTGCGGATCGCCCATCCGGCCGAGGGGATGCTGCGGCCCGATCCCTGGAACGAACCGGCAAGAACCTCGGTTGTTACCGGGGGCCCCGGCGTCAGAAGCCCGAGGAGGGCTTCTGACGCGTGACGGTCACGATTCAAAACCCGCCGGCTGCTTCGCGTTCCTGCTGGGCATCGCGCTGGTCGAAGGAATCGTCGAGCTCGGCGGAGTTCTCTTCCCTGTTCCGATCGCGCTGATCGAAGCCGTCGTCGGTCTCTGCGGCGCTATCCTCCATCCGCTCGTCACGCTGGTCGAGACGGTCGTCGCGGAGCGGTTCGTCGCCGAACGGATCATCGGTCGCCCGGCCTGCCGGAGGGGCCGAGAACGGATCGTCCTCGGCGGGCGGCTCGACCGGCGCCTTGCGCGGCGCGGCGGGAACGTTCCGCGGCGTGGGAGCCTGACGGGTCGCCGGGCCACGCGGTTTCGGAGCCGGAGCGTTCAGCGCTTCGGCCGGAGTCGTCACCGCATCGGGAACGCGGCGGCGGAGGATGTCGGGGGCGGTTTCCTGGACCCCGATATAGCGTTGCCGGATCGCCGCCTCGTCGCGCTGCACGGCGGCGACACGGGCCCTTTGCCGGTAGGCTTCGAGCCGCTGCCGATCGCGTCCCTGAACGCGTTCGAGTGACCGCGAGATCGAGATCCCGCCGCGGCCCATCGTCTCGCGACTGGCTCCCTCGGCAAAGTCACCGTTGATCTCGTCGTCGATCTTGCCGAGCTTGATCGACGTCAACCCGCGGTAGTAGTAGGCCCGCGGATCGAGCGTGCCGGCCTCGATGGCGGCGGTCAACGCGTCGTAGGCGGTCTGGTAATTGCCGTCGTAATAGGCATGGACGCCTGCGCCGTACGAGGCTGCCACGCCGAGCGGTTCGTCCGCGCGGAGGAGCGACGGGGTGGTGCCCGGGAGCGTCACGATGCCGGGGATCGCCACCGTCGGCAGACAGGTGACCCCGATCCACAACCAGCGGCCGAACCGCTTCCCGCTCCGCATGCCGTTGTTCATTTCCATGCCCGCAAACTCCGACCGAGGTGACGAACGTTCCACCGGGGTTTTTACCCCCAATCGTCGTATCGGCAGACGATCGGGACGTCGCGCGGAATCGGTTCGCCGCCGGAAGAGTCTGCCAACAACGGAGGCTTTCCCCCCGCAGAGTCTGCCCCACCGCACCGCTCGAGCGGAGCGACGACGATCCGACCGGTCAACCTGGCTGCGCTGCGGCGTGGCGGCGGAACGTCGGCTCGTCGACGAAGACTCCGGCTCGCACCAGTTGCACGGCCAGCCCCTGTCCCGGCCAGCCCCAGACCGCCAAGAAGCGGTCGAGAACGTCCTCCGGACAGGTCCCCTTCGTCTCCACGACGAGGACGCGACCGTGGCGCTCGTAGGCATTGCCGTCGATCTGCCAGCGTTCTTCCCCTCCCGGCCCCACCCATACAAAAGATCCGTCAGGCTCGACAAACGCCCGCTCGAGGGCGGCCAAACGCTCGAGCGCCGCGTCGAACTCGCTCGCCATCGTCATCCCAGCAGCGTCGGCCGGGGGCACGATCGTCGGCCAGGTGCCCCGTGGATCGACAAGCAGCGGGCCGGCGACCGCATCGACGGGCAGCGGATGGAGGGAGACATCGAAGTGGAGATCGCTCATGGTTGTTCCCCGGCTTCCCGGTCACCGGCAGGCCTGGCCGTCACCGCCTCGACCCAGGCGGAATAGTCGGGCGTGGCCCGTGCAACTTCCCAGGTCACCTCCGGGACGTCATACGGGTGCGACGCCCGGATGGCAGCGAGACAGGCAGACAACGACGACGGAGCGGTCTTGAGCGTGCAACGCCACTCTTCCGCGTGCTCGATCGCTCCCTGCCAGGGATACGTGCTCCGGATCGGCCCTTCGATCTGGGCGCAGGCAGCGACCAGGCCGGCGACGAGTTTTCCACCCCGATCCTCGGCGCTGGCCCGATCGGGATACGTCGTGCGGATGACGATCACGGAGCCGTGGCCGAAATTCCCGTCCTCCCCGTCGTTGTCCATGTCGCACCTTTCTTCCGCAGTCCGGCCGTTCAGGCTGCGTCGACGATCCACGCCCCTGCATCGGCCCGCGCCGGCGACGACCTCTGCTGACCCCGGTTCTCTCCCCATTCTGCCACGGGGTCGCCGAGCGACGAGACCACCATCGTGCCCACCCCGCGATCGGTGAACAGCGCCGTGGCCGGGTAGCGCGGCGGGCTCGGGAGGAGGGAGATCTCACGGACACCGGGAAGGCCACCATCGCGGCCGCCATCGACACCCCGCCTCGCCCCGAGGCCGATCATCCGCTGGCCCCCAAGGGACATGGAGGCATCGACCGTCGCATGCCCGAGGACGAGGAAGCCGCTCCCGGCCCCGACCGCGGCGATCGGCAGGTCCCCACCGATGAGATCGGCCAGGTGATCGGCGGCGCCCGACGGGGCGCGCCGGTCGATCGCGGCAAGCCGGCCGGCGAGTGCGTCGACGACATCGAAAGATGCCTCGTTCCACGGATGCGCCCCTGAGAGGCCCGAGCCCCGCGCCGCCCGGTGCCAGGCCGCCACGCTCCGCAGCCATTCATCCCCCAGCAGGCCTGCCATGGCCGTATCGCGACTCTCTGCGATCCACGCCGCGACCGTGCCGGCGAGCGCGAGAGGATGGGCGGACCGTAGCGTGGCCAGCAGCAAACGCCGTGACTCGTGGTCGATGGCGGCCATCGAGGTCGAGGCGGCGAAGCGGGCGAGGAGATCGACGCGGAGGCTCTCCCCAAGGCTCGGGCCGGCCCCGGAGTCCCGGTCCGCCATCCAGATCGGATCGATGCTGTCGCCGTGGATGACTCGGACGCCGCGGGCGTCCCACGCCGCACCGACCCCGATCCTCGTCCTTTCGACTGCCCTTCGAGAGGCCTCCCAGCCGAGTCCGGCGTCGAGGTTGCCCTCGAGGATCGAAAGCCCCACCGGAACGCGGACCATCGCACCGGGAATCGGTCGGCCGTGCCGATCTGCCCGGGAAACCTCAACCCCGCGGCGAGCCATCGCCATCATCCCGCGGATCACACCCCGACCGGTCCGGAGCGTTCCCGCCACGACACGCTCGCGGATCGCCCGGGCTTTGGCGCCGCGCTGCCACGGTCGGCTCGCGCCGAGCCATTCGCTCGAAGTGAGCCAGTCGAAAGTATCACCGGCGAAGACGACATCCACCCGTCGCACGGGCTGGTAGCGGCCGTCGCACTGCCAGCCGGCACGGATGGCGGCCCGGGCGACATCAGCGCGAAATCGCCCCATCATCCTGGCGGCTGGCCCCGGCCAGAGGGAGCCGTCACCGATCTCCCAGTTGGCCGTGACGACGATCATGGTGAACGGGGCCTGAGACGATGACGGAGGAAAACGCCCCCATCATCTCTCCATCGGCCCCCGGATCACACGCCCCGCCGGGCATGGGCGCCGAAACCGTTTGCCCCGGTTGCATCGGTCGTACGGCGGTAGCCGCCCGCGAGTCAGGGGCCGAGGAAGGTCGTCGTGCACTCCGACTCGGTCCGCCCTTCGAGTGCGTCGCCGGAGAGCGTCGCCACGGAGGTGGCGCGCGTGCCCGCTCCGGCGGGAAGCTTGTACGTGATCTCGAACGTCGAGTGCCCCCCCGGGGGGATCGAATTGATCCCGTCGAAGGTCAGCGTCTGCCCCTCGGTCGTCACCCGCGGCGGGATCGGATCGCCGATGACACGAGCCTGATTGGGGAGATTCACCACGAGCCGCAGCCGGCCCGAATCGATGCTGCCGTCGTTGGTGACCGTGCAGACGATCCGCGTCGATCCCCCATCCTGCACCGGATCGTCACAGTCGGCGATGGAGACACGCACCCCCGCCTCCCGCGGCGTCCGCAGCGGAGGAGCCGTCGAGCGGATGAGGACGAACGACTCATCGGCCACCATCACGCCGGTGGAACTCTGCGAGAGGATCGCCTTGACCTTCGCCCGGGAGGCCTGCCCACCACGGGCACTGGCAGGCAGCTTGGGGGAGAGATTGATCTGTCGAGTGACTCCGCCCCGCGGCTCGATCGGCGGCAGCGTCCAGGAGACGGTGTTCGTCCCCAGGACGAGGCCGGTGGACCCTTCCAGCGGCGTGTAGATCGGATCCCAGGTCAGCTCGAGCGTCGTCGGACCGGAGGGGGCGTTGCCGGTGTTCCGCACGGTGGCCTGGAATTCCCCCACGGCCCCTTCGAGGATTTCCGGAGGGCCGCTCATGTCGAGTTCAAACGACGGAGTGGCAGGGGGCACCGTCGCCGTCATCGGAGGACGGGCGGGAATCGCCGCGGCCGGAGGAATCACCGCCGCTACCGGCGCCGGGGTCACCGGAGCCGGGGCGATGACTGACGCCGTCGGTGCCGGGGACACCGGTACCGGCACCGGGATCGGTGGCGCCAGGGTCGGCGTCGGCACCGGAGCGGGCGCCACCGGGACGGCTGGCGCGGCCGCCACGGCAGCCGCCGGGGCGGTGACGAGGACGCACTCGGTGGCTCCACCCATGAACGTGTGGGCCTGATCGAGGATCTCGACCCGATGACACTGTCGCCCCGGTTCGTCGGTGAGGAAGTCGAGCGTCAATCGGCGCGACGTCCCGGCGGCCATGTCGATGGTTCCCCTCTGCTCGATCGGACTGGCTGAGGCTTCGTGATGGAAGCCCCGGTCGAAGTAGTCGACGACCCGCAGCCCGGTGAGCGGCCGACCCGATCGGTTCACCAATTCGACCTCGAACGACACCTTCTCGCCGAGCTTGGCGGCCAAAGGCCCGGTGATGTTGACGAGGATCGGATCCTGGCCGGGAATCACGGCGGCCGGAGCTGCCACCGGCAGCGGTGCTTGAGGAAACGGCTGGGGCACACCGACGGCCGGCGGAGCAATCACCGGTTGGGGCACACCGATCGGCGCTGGAACACCGACGGCCGGGGCGACCGGAATGGCCCCGGCCGGAGGAGGGACGGTCACGCCGGGAGGGAGCGGCGGGGGAAGCGATTGAGCCGTGGCGGCGCCCGGTCCAGCGATGACGAAAGCTGCCCAGAAACAGAGCCGACGGAGAATCGTCTCGCCCGCCCGCCGGGCCGATGCGGCGCCCCGAGACGATCCGGCGCCCCGGGCCGATCGACGGGAAGCCGCAGGGCAAAGCACGGTGGCGACGGGGGATCGCATCGGCATGTCGGGCCCTTCACGCTGTCGACGGTTGAAAACCGTCGGGTGGTGGATTGGCGGGAAACGCGTCGAGCCGGGATGGCGACGGCGTTGACCCGGGGGTCAAGTGCGGAGAGCGTACCACGCCAGAGGAGTGGCCGCCCACCGGCGTTTGTGCCGGAAAAACGACCGTTTCGCCCCTCGTCGATCGGGTGACGGGGGTCGCCCCGCAGGATCCACGGCCAATCGGCTCCTGCAACGATCCCCGGGTCGGCGGCTCGTCGGGCTGGAAAAAGGCGGCCGTGGCGACCCGGTCCCCGGCTGCCGGCGACCGATCATTCCTCGGGTCGGTGGCGGACGATGTCCCCCTCGACCATGTAGATCACATCTTCGGCGACATTCGTTGCCATGTCGGCGATCCGCTCGATGTGCTTCGTGATCGAGTTGACGCGAAGCAGGACCTCGACGTTCTCCGGATGCTCCTTGATGCCGGCGAGGATTCGCTTGCGGACCTTCTGGCGGGCATCGTCGACGACGTCATCCTGCTCGCGGATTCTGCGTGCCAGGACCGGGTCGGCATCGATCACGGCCGCCAGGCATTCCCGCACCATCTCCTCGGCCTGCATCGCCATCGTGCGGATTTCCGGAGGCAGGTCGACCGGCCCCGCCCCCTCGAGTTGCGCGACGCGCTTGGCGATGTTCTTCGCCAAGTCGCCCATCCGCTCGAGATCGTTGTTGATCTTGAGGACCGCGACGACGAAGCGGAGGTCGGCCGCTACGGGCTGGTAGAGCGCGAGGATCTTGAGGCATTCCTCCTCGACCTCGACCTCCATCCGGTCGATCAACTCGTCATTGGCGAGAACGCGCTGCGCGAGTTGGACATCACGGTTGATGACCGCCGAGATCGATTTGGAGATCGCTTCCTCGACGACGGTGCCGACGCGGCGGATCTTCTCCTTGAGATTGCCGAGTTGCCGTTCAATGTGCCTGGTCATCGATGCCTCCCGCCGGGAGCCTCCGTTGGAATGTCCTCACGGCGAGAGCGTCCAAGCCGGGCTCAGCCGAACCGCCCCGTCACGTAGGCCTCGGTCTCGCGGAGCACGGGCTTCGTGAAGATGTCGGTCGTCGGGCCGTACTCGATCAGCCGCCCGAGATACATGAACGCAGTGTAGTCGCTCGAGCGGCTCGCTTGCTGCATGTTGTGGGTGACGATGAGCACGGAGTAGAGCCCGCGCAGTTCTTGAATGAGGTCCTCGACTTTACCGGTGGCGATCGGATCGAGCGCCGAACAAGGCTCGTCGAGGAGGAGCACCTCCGGCTCGGCGGCGATGGCCCGCGCGATGCACAGACGCTGCTGCTGGCCCCCGGAGAGCCCCAGGGCGCTCTCGCCGAGTCGATCCTTGACCTCGTCCCACAAGGCGGCGCCGCGAAGGCTCCGCTCACAGACCTCGTCGAGGACTGCCCGCCTTGATTCACCGTCGATCCGCAGGGCGTAGACGACGTTCTCGTAGATGCTCATCGGAAACGGATTGGGGCGCTGGAAAACCATCCCCATCCGCTTGCGCAACTCGATGACGTCCATTCGTTGGTCGTAGATCGGGTCGCCATTGAGGCGCATCTCGCCGGTGATCCGGACGCTCGGCACGAGGTCGTTGAGCCGATTGACGCTGCGGAGGAGGGTCGACTTCCCGCAACCACTCGGGCCGACCAGCGCCGTCACCTTGCCGTGCGGGATCGGCATCGTGATCGAGTGGAGCGCCTGCTTCGTGCCATACCAGAGATTGAACCGATCGATTTCGAGGACGGCCGGCGTCTGCCGCACGCGCTCGTGGACCTCAGGCTCCACCTGGCCACCGGCGGCCACCACGGCGAGGCGGTCGGTGCCAGAACCGGCCGAAGAGGGCAGTTGGCGGGGATCGGCGGGAGATGGCGAGGTCGACATCGTGCGGACTCGTGGGGAACGGAAGGGGCGCCCGTCGGGCTTCAGAACTGCTGGGAGACGTACCGGCGTCGCAACCGGCCGCGGATCCAGATCGCCGCCACGTTGAGCAGCGCGATGATCGCGACGAGCAGGAACGTGATCGTGAACACCATCGGCTTGGCTGCTTGGCTGTTCGGACTCTGGAAGCCGACGTCGTAGATGAGATAGGCCAGATGCATGAACTCCCGCTCCGGATGGACGAACGGGAACGTCCCGTCGATGGGGAGATCGAGGGCGAGCTTCTTCACGCCGACGAGCATCAGCGGCGCCACCTCGCCGGCGCCCCGGGCCATCGCCAGGATCAGCCCCGTCATGATCCCGGGGAGGGCGCGGGGGAGCACGATCCGCCGGATCGTCTGCCACTTGCTCGCGCCACAGGCATACGAGCCCTCGCGCATCGAGTTGGGGACCGCGGAGAGGGCCTCCTCGGTCGCCACGATCACCACCGGCAGCGTGAGGAGCGCGAGCGTGAGCGAGGCCCAGAGGAGCCCGCCGGTACCGAAGGTCGGCTGTCCGTCGGCCACAAGCGCCGGGCGGAAGAGGAGTTCGTCGATCGAGCCGCCGAGGACGTAGCAGAAGAACCCCAGCCCGAAGGCGCCGTACACGATGCTCGGCACGCCAGCCAGATTGTTGATGGCGATGCGGACGGCCGCCGTCATCGGACCGCGCGACGCATACTCGCGCAGATAAAGCGCGGCGAGAACGCCGAACGGGGCGACGAGGAGCGCCATGATGAGCGTCATCGCGATCGTGCCCCAGATCGCCGGGAAGACACCTCCGGCACTGTTGGCCTCGCGCGGGTCGTCGCCGAGAAACTCCCCCCACCGCGAGGCGTAGACGCCGAGGCGTTCCGCGAACGAGAGCTTGTTGGGCTGCCACGCCCGGACGATGTCTGCCAGCGGGAGGACGACCGACTCCCCCGGGGCGGTGGTGAACTCGAGCCCCCAGCCTTCGTTCCCGGCCCGCAGTTCAGCCGTCCGCTCATCGAGACGGCGTTCCTGAGCCTCGACCTCCGCGGCAACGGCTTTCTCCGCCGCGGCCGCCGCGGCCCCTGCCGGCGAGTCGGCGCCGGCGGAAAGCTCGGCTTGGACGACCGCCAGTCGTGCCGCGCGGAGCTTCCGCTGGAGTTCGCCCCGGTCCCCCTTGTCGATCCGCCACGCCTCCCGCCAACGTCGCCGCACGTCGGGATGCTTCTCGCGGAATCCGCGCCACGCCTCTTCGCCCCCGGTGGCCACCACCTCGTCGCCATGGAGGAGCCGCGTCGGAAACCCCTGGAAGCGCCCCCCTTCGAGCCGCTCGACGACGGTCGCCTCGGCCGGGCGCGTCGTGGCCGTCACCTCGCCATCGTCAAACCACTCGAAGTGCTTCCCGGTCAGTTCGAAATTGGCCGTGCGGACGAGGCGCCGGCCGGTGCCATCGGGCGCCGTGTCGCGCCCCGTCTCCTCGCCGAGCACCTTCCGGCCATCCGTGAGCTCGATCAGTTCGATCGGTCGCGGCCAGAACGTCGCCACCCCCTCCGAGACGATGTAGCCGAGGACCCCAATAATCATGGCCATGGCAAGGGCCAGGCAGCCGCCGGTGAGCCACACCCACGCCTCGCCATGGGCGGCGAGCGCGGCATGCGTGGAGCGACGGCGGCGGAGGGGATCAGAGCTCATGCGACCTCCTCCGGAAACGTTCGCGGATGATCTCGGCGACGGTGTTGAGGACGAATGTCAGCGAGAACAGGGTCAGAGCCGCCAGGAACAGCACCCGATAGTGCGAGGAACCGCGGGCCGCCTCGGGAAGCTCGGTGGCGATCGCGGCCGAGAGCGTCTGGAACCCGCTGAACAGGCTCCAGTCCATGATCGGCGTGTTGCCCGCTGCCATGAGGACGATCATCGTCTCCCCGACGGCCCGGCCGAGCCCAATCATCACGGCCGAGAAGATACCGCTGGTGGCGGCGGGAAGGATGACGCGGATCGCGGTCTGCCAGGGGGTGGCGCCGGCGCCCAGCGAGGCGCTCCTGAGATGATCGGGGACACTCGAGAGCGCATCGTCGGCGATCGTGAAGATCAGGGGGATGACCGCAAAACTCATCCCGAAGGCGACGATCATCGCATTCCGCTGGACATAACTGCCGAGGAGCCCCCCACGGGCATCGAGGCGGATGGCGTCGAGAAACGTCGCGGCGGCCACCGCCAGGGCGACCGTCAGCACCACACCGCCGCCGAACACGGCCAGCGACACCAGCGCCGCCCGACGCGGCGGCCAACCGATGCTCACGCCCCTCAGCCAGGGGTTCACAAGTCGGCTGCAGATCATCGTCGCGGCGATCGCTGCCACCGGCAGGAAGGCGAGCACCCAGCCTCCCAGGCCACTCCCCCCCCGGCCGTCGAGCCAAGCGCGGAGATCACCGCCAAACAGGAGACGCTCGAGGAGCGGCGCCGACGTCACGCTCGCGAGGCACCCGACGGGCAGCCCCAGGCAGCCGATGATCGGCAACCGCCAGGCGGCCAGTCGCATCCGCGCCCCTGTGGGAAGGAGTTGCCAGAGGTGGGCCCCGAGGAGAAGCGTCAGCGGCACGACGAAGAACCCGGCGATCACCGGGGCGAGCCCGCGCTCCACGAGCGGCGCGATCACGAGCCCCGCCATGAAGCCGAGAACGACGCTCGGCAGGCTGGCCATCATTTCGATCACCGGCTTGATCCGCGACCGCCACGACGGGTGGAGAAACTGGCTCGAGAAGATCGCGGCAAGGATTGCAACCGGTGTCGCGAACAGCATCGCGTAGAGCGTCGCCTTGATCGTGCCGACAACGAGCGGGATGAACCCGAACTTCGACTCGAACGTCTGGTGGCCGGTCGTCTCCCAGGCGTGGACGGCGCCGGGATAGTTCTCGTACCAGACCGGTCGGAAGAGGGTGCCGGGGGAGATCTCCGGGTACCCGGCATCGAACCCCCACGACACGATCCCCCGGCCGTCGGCGGCCAGGAGCGTCGTCTCGCGGGCCCCCATCGCGAGCAGCCGCGGCGCTCCGGCGAGCCGGTCGGCCGCCACGGCATTCACAGAGAGGACGGTTGTGCCGGCCGTGGAGTGGAGGAGGCGGACGGTCCCCGCGGCATCGGCGGCCGCAAACAACCGCGATCGTGGCGAGGCGGCGAGCGTCGTCACCCGCTCCGGCCGGGCCGCATCGGCGGCGGGAAAGGTCTTGGCAGCGACGACCGCCAAGCCGTCCTCCGCGGTCGCATCGGCTTGGCGCGACGTGAAAAACACTCGGACGACACCCGCGGCATCGCCGACGGCCAGCGCGTTGCCTCCGAACACCCGGACGACGGCGGTGACGTCGGCGCCGCCACCGGCGTCGAATGACTCCATCAACACCGGCTTGTCGACTTCGCGAATCGAGTAGCGGCGGCCGCGACCGTCGGCGGAAATCGCCCAGAGCTGATCCCCGAGTTCGGAGAGACGCAGATGGATGGCCTTCGCCGCAGCGGCCCCCGCCACCTCCGCCTCGGCAGGGATCGTGGCTCCATCCCGCTTCGTGACTTCCTTCCCCGTGAGCATGTTCCGCTTCGTCGATCGCCGCTCCACCCGGATCGCGCCGGTGCCGTCGACGGCCGCGACGAGTGGACCGCCGGTCAGCGGCGTGACGTCGACGTCGACGATCCGCCCCGACAATTCCCGCGCAGGCTCACCGGCAGCCGCGGTGACGACCCGGATCCTCGCCCAGCGGTCGACCGCGCTTCGCAGCACCGCTCCATTCGCATCGGGCAGGGCCTTCCCGACCGCGATTGCCCGGGCATCGGCGGCAATCTCTGCTTCCGGAATGAAGGTCGATTCAACACCAACCGTCGCGGTCCGGAAGGCCCCGTCAGCAAACCCGACGACAGCCAGCGTACTCCCCGGATGGACCCGCAGCGCCGTGGCACCGTCCAGCCCCGAGCCGGCTTCCCCCAGCGGTCGATCGAGCACCACCGCGCCATCGGCGAGATCGAGCAACCGCATCCTGCCGGCAGCGAGGTCGAGATTCCAGGCGATCTCCCCCGTGTCGTCGGTGCCGAGGGCCATCACGGCGGGCGCGTCGGCCCCGCCTCCCCCGACCGCGTCGAGGGACGTCGTGGCATGCCCGCCGATCGATGCCGAGCGGAACAGCGGCAGGGCGACCGCGAGGAGAAACACCCCCATCAGCAGCACAGCGGCGATCGTGCCGATCCCGCCGAGCGTGATCACCGCGCGGGCCAACGTGTCACCGAACCGTACCCCCGGGCGGGTGGTACGACGGCGGGCACGGCCGGTGAAGCTGGCGTCGGGATTCATTCACCACCCCGGCGGCGGGGCGTCGTCACGTCTGCTGAAGGGAGGGGAAGGCTCTGGTCGGCACTGGTCACGGGGCAGAAACACCCACACTACCGAGCGCCTCGGTGGCAACCACGCCGGTGACCGGCAGGTAGCCGTCCTTCTTCACGTCGGCCTGACCGCTGGCGCTGAGGACATACCGGAGGAACTCGCGCCGGAGCGGATCGAGATCGGCTCCCGGCTTGTGGTTGACGCTCAGATAGAGGAATCGGGCGAGGGGATAGTCGCCGCTGTAGGCATTCTCCGGCGCGGTAGTCACCGGCTCGCCGCCGGTCTTCAGGGAGAGCGGGACAGCCCGGACGTCGGCCGTCGCGTAGCCGATGCCGCTGTAGCCGATCCCCGCCTCGTCGCTGGCGACAGCCTGGACCACCGCCGAGCTCCCCGGCTGTTCCTTCACCGTCGGCTTGAAGTCCCCCTTGAACAGGGCGTTCTCCTTGAAATAGCCGTAGGTGCCACTGGTCGCGTTGCGGCCATAGAGGCTGATCGGCTTGTTCTTCCATTCCCCTTCGAGGCCGAGGTCGCCCCAGGTGCGGATGTCGGCCTTGGCGCCGCCGTTGCGGTTCTTGGAGAAGATGGCGTCGACCTGCTCGAGCGACAGGCTCTTGATCGGATTGTCCTTGTGAACGAAGACGGCGAGCATGTCGATCGCCACCGGGACGACCGTCGGGGGATAGCCGTGCTTTTCCTTGAAGGTGTCGATCTCCGACGGCTTCCAGTCTCGGCTCATCGGGCCGAACGTCGCCGTTCCCTCGGTGATCGCCGGGGGCGCGGAGGCCGACCCCTTCCCCTCGATCCCCTCACGGACACCCGGATACGACTTCTTGAACCCCTCGACCCAGAGGGAGACGAGGTTGTTCATCGTGTCGGAGCCGACGCACTTGAGCGTCCCCGCGACCTCGCCGCCGACCTTCTTGTAGGGCTTGAGTTCGGGATCGATGTCCTGAGCCGCGGTGGGAGCGGCGACAAAGGCCGTCAGACACGCCACGGCGAGGCAGGCCCGCCCCAGGGACGACACTGACTCAAACCAAGCGGACGGGGAGAGGGAGGGCATCCGACGACTCCTGGAGTTTGGCCCGACGGCCTGACGAAGGCCCGTTTCGGGAGCCGTGGCAGTGTGGAACGGAAGTGTGAGCGTTTCATGAGCGCCGCTGCGGCCACGGAATCCTCGCAATTCGCCCGCGTCGTCTCAATCGGCGAAGGTTTTGCACGGCCATCTGCGACTTTGTCCTCTCCGTTCCTCAAGCATGCCTGCGGCCGTCGCCGGACGGCTTCGGAGGGGCAAAGCCGCGCCGGAGGGTGTTTTCGGTGACGGTGCGGGGGAGAACGAACTGGAGGAGGTAGTCAGGGCCGCCGGCCTTGCTGCCGATGCCCGACATCCGATAGCCGCCAAAGGGCTGCCGGGACACGAGTGCCCCGGTGATGCCACGGTTGAGGTAGACGTTGCCCGCTTCCAGATCGCGTCGGGCCCGCTCGAGATTGGCGGGGCTACGCGAGAAGACGCCCGCGGTAAGGGCGTAGTCGGTCCCGTTGGCGATCGCGATCGCTTCGCGGAAATCCCGCGCCCGGATGACCGCGAGGACCGGCCCGAAAAACTCTTCCTGGCCGAGGGGTCCGGCCGGGTCGACCGAGCTGAACACCGTCGGCCCGATAAACCATCCGCGTTTGCCAAGCTCACCGACATCGACAGACACGACCTCCGTGGCGGCAGCGCGCCCCGCGTCGATCGCCTTTCGCACCCGATCCCGCGACTCCTCGTCGACGAGCGGACCGACGCGCGTGCCCGGATCTACCGCCGGCCCGACCGCGAGGCTCCGCACCGCCGGCGCGAGCTTCGCGACGAAAGCGTCGTGGACATGGTCGAGGACGATGACCCGCGAACAGGCGGAGCACTTCTGCCCCTGGAAGCCGAAGGCGCTTTGCACGACGGCGACCACCGCCTCGTCGAGGTCGGCGTCGTCGTCGACGATGATCGCGTTCTTGCCACCGAGCTCGGCGATGATCCGCGGGATCATCCCGCCTCCGCCACGGTCGGCGATCGAAGCGGCTGCGGCCCGATTGATTTCGAGACCGACGCGTCTCGAGCCGGTAAAAGCCACGAGACTCGTGGCGGGATGGCTGACGAGCGCAGGCCCCACGTCTTCCCCCCGGCCGGGAAGAAACTGGAGGGCTTCAGGCGCAACCCCCGCCTCGACGAGCACTTCGTAGAGCCTGAGTCCCGTGAGCGACGCCTGCTCCGCCGGCTTCATGACGACGGTGTTGCCGGTCACGAGCGCCGCAGTCGTCATCCCGGCGAGGATCGCCAGCGGGAAGTTCCACGGCGCGATCACGACGCACACGCCGCGCGGAAGCACGCCGGTGACGTTCTCCTCGCCGGGGACATCGACGGCACGGGGCCTCGAGAGGACGAGGGACTCCCCCGCGTAGTACTCGCAGAAATCGATCGCCTCGGCGACATCGGCGTCGGCCTCGCGCCAGGTCTTCCCCACTTCGTGGACCTGGAGGGCGGCCAGATCGAACCGCCGACGGCGGAGAATCCCCGCCGCACGCCGGAGAATCGCCGCCCTGGTTGCCACCGGGGCGGCCCGCCAGGCAGGCAAGCCCCGCTCTGCCGCCTCCACCGCGCGGATCGCCTCCGCCACCGGCGGCATCGAGACCCGCGCGACGAGCCGGGAGGTGTCGGAGGGATCGCAGCGGTCGATGGCCGGGAACGCCGCCGATCGCTGGCCATCGATCACCACGGGAACGAGCGCGGCGCCCTCGCGTTCGAGCCCGGCGACAAACCGCCCGAGGGCGTCGACCATCGCCCGTCGCCCGCCGGGATTGGCGAAGTCGGTGAGCGGTTCGTTGCGGAAGGCCCCGTTCGCTCCTTCGCCGGTCTCGGCTGCCATGACAGGCTCTCGCGAGGGAAGCTGGGGAGCCGTCTTTACCGGATCCGGAGCCGGGGGACGTGGGGGCTGGAGCAACACCTCGGCGGGCACATGCTGGACGAAACCGGCGCGGAGGAAGGAATCGTTTGACGAATTCTCGAGAAGCCTGCGGACGAGATAGGCCATCCCCGGAACGAGTTGGCCGTAGGGCATATAGACGCGCAGCCTCCAACCGGCATCGGTGACGGCCCGCTTCTCGGGGTCTCCCATGCCGTAGAGCATCTGCATTTCGAGCGACGACTTCGCCACACCGAGATGCTCCGCAACGGCCATGCCGTGAGCCAACGAGCGGAGGTTGTGGCTCCCGAGGGCCGGACGGAGCACGTCGGCCTGCTCGAGGAGATAGGTCGTCGCCGCTTCGTAACAGGCGTCCGTCTGCCACTTCCGCTCCCACACTGGAACGGGCCATCCGGCCGCGCGGGCATGGATCGACTCGTAGTCCCAGTACGCCCCCTTCACGAGCCGCACCCACACCGGCGTTCCCCGCGTGCGCGCCCAGGCGGCGAGCTCGGGGAGATCGCGGACGGTGTCGCGAAGATACGCCTGGACGACGATCCCGAAGTCGCGCCAATCGCGGAACTCCTCCTCGACGGCCACGGCGCGGAAGATCGCGAGCGTGAGATCCTTCGTGGCGTGGCTTTCCATGTCGACATGGATCTGGGCACCGAGTCGCCGGGCCAGGCGCATCAATGGCCGGAGCCTTCCCAACACCCGCGCGGTCGTCCCGGCGGGGTCGATGGCATCGAACTGACTGTCGAGGGCGGAGAGCTTGAGGGAGACATTGACGCGCGGCATGGCGCCATCCGGCCCCTGGTCGACCCGCGGATCGGCGGCCCAACGGGCTGCGACGGGGGCGAGCTCGACGAGGAGCCGCTCGTAGGCCGCCGCATAGGCAGTGGCATCCTCTTCACTCGTCACCGCTTCGCCGAGGAGATCGAGGGTGAAACCGCGGTGGGACCGCCGTTCGGCGAGCGCGGCGTGGGCGGCTTCGGTGGGATTGGTGCCGGCGATGAATCGGCGCGCCTGAGCAAGCGTCGCCCCACGCACCGCCCGGGCCGCCAGGGGGGCGAGGATCCCGCTGCGGGCGGCCTGAAGCGCCGACCGCAGCCCGGTCGGCAGCCGCTCGATGACGTCCTCCGAGAGATATTCGCGGACATGGCGGTCGAGGGCCGCCGGGTCGTCGAGCATCGGCATGCAGTCGACGAGCCGGAACAGCCTGACCTTCAATTCCTCATCCTGCGTCGCCCACTCGCTCGCCTGCTGCATCCAGTGATCGGTGGAAAATCGCGACGGCTGCGCCGCGAGCGCCGCGGTCAGGAGCCGCCCCCCGATCTGTTGGGTCTGGGCCTCGATCTGCGTCTGGTCGGCCGTGGTCAACCGGGATGGAAAGAGCGGCTCCGCGATCGATTCGTCGGCCATGAGGAACGACTCCTGCGGGCAGGGAATGGATGGGGCGAAGGAACGACGGCGGAGCCGTGGGCCGTGACGATCAGCCGAAGACGTCGGTGCCGCGATCGAGCGCCGACACCGTCTTCAGGAGCGTGGCCAGCGACGCGGCGGCAGCTTCGAAGTAGCGGGCCCCGAGCGCGGCGGAGGAGCCGGCCGGATCGCCGCTGCCGGTGTCGGGCTGGACCTTCGACCAGGGACGGGGTGTCCAGGCATTGGCCTGGCGAATGCCGTCGTGAAGCCGCGCCGCCGCCTCTCCCCGACCAGCCCGCTCCATCTCCATCCAATCCGGACGGAGGTGGAGGAGGAGCGAGGTTTCCAGTTGCCCGGCGTGATCCCCTGGATCGGGGAAGGTGGCGGCGAGGACGTCGGGCGAGAGCTTCCAAAAATCGACGACGAGGATCGTCAGGCCTGACGTGAGCTGGCAGTCACGGACCATCGGCTTGAAGTCGTTTCCGCCGTGCCCGTTGACGATCACGAGTCGGTCGATCCCCTGTCGAGCCAGGCTGTCGGTGACGTCGCGGAGGATCGCGAGCGCCGTCGCGGTGGAGAAGTGGACCGTCGCCACCTGGTCCTGCTGCTGAGCGTTGTTGCCGTAGGGGATCGCAGGCAGAACGATCACACGGGCGCCTGCCGCGACGGCGAGATCGGCGGCGCGCTCGGCGATCGACACCGCTTCGACGACGTCGGTGCCGTGGGGCATGTGCCAGTTGTGAGCCTCGGTCGCCCCCCACGGCAGCACGGCGACGTTCGGTCGCCGTGCCAGGAGCTGCGCGTAGTTGGCTTCGTGGAGGATATGGGCCCGCGGCCCCCCGAGATTCCCGCCCCGGCTCGGAGCCTCGGTAACAGCGAACGGCGGGGGCGGGGAAGGATTCCCGGCGCCCGAGGAAGAGGCGGTCATGTTTCGGCCCTCCGGCGAGGTGTCGGCGGGGTTTTCAAGCGACCTTCCCCACGCGGTTCCATCGACCGCAAGTCTATCCGGCGGCGATGGTTGCGCCCCGAACTCGGGCAGGGAATTGGGTGGGGGGACTCGGGAACGGCGCGAACGGATGGTAGACTGACGATCGTCGGCGAAGGGTTTCCATTTTGGGAGCGACCGCCGACTCCATCGATGCAGGCCGGTCGCGAAGAGCGGCCGATGCGTGTGAAGTCCGCGGCCGGAAATCGTTCCCCAGGCCATACCACAGACGCTCTCGCCTCCCGGCTCGAGCGATGTGGCCCCGTCGTTCTTCCAGCGCTGCTCTTGTGCGACTTCGGTCATCTGGCCGCGGAGGTCGCCCGGCTCGAGGAGGCAGGGGCCGCCGCGATCCATCTCGACATCATGGATGGCGTGTTCGTGCCGCAACTGACCTACGGGCAGGTGGTGGTGGAAGCGGTTCGGCGGGCAGCGAAGGTGCCGATCGAGGTCCACCTCATGGTCGCGGAGCCGGACCGCTGGCTGGCCGACTACGCCCGGATCGGCGCCGACATCCTCACCGTCCACGTCGAAGCGCTGCCGGACGCGGCAAAGACGCTCGACACGATCCGCCATCTCGGCCCCCGCGCCCATCTCTCGATCAGCCCGAAGACCCCCGTCGAACGCGCGATCGCGCTGTTGGATCACTGCGACGGAATCCTCGTGATGAGCGTCGAACCGGGCTTCGGTGGCCAGGCCTTCGACCCTGCCTCGCTCGCCAAACTGAAGTCGCTCGCCGAGGCTCGGTCCAACGCTCATCGGCATGTCCGGCTCTGTGTCGATGGTGGCATTTCCACCACGACGATCGGCTCCGTGGCCGCCGCAGGTGCGGAGTACATCGTCGCGGGGAGTGCCGTCATCAAGTCCCCCGACTACGCCCTCGCGATCCGCGATCTCGAACGGATCGCCGGCGACGCGGCCCGTGCCGCGGATCATTCCTTCAGGAGCCTCTCTCTCGATGGCTGACCTCCTCGTCGTGATCCGTTCGGGTGCGACGGACTACGAGATACAGGGCCGCATCCGTGGCAATCTCGACATCCCGCTGACGCCGGCCGGCATCGCAGCCGCCAGGGACACAGCCCGCCACCTCGCTGTGGCGCCCCCCGTCGCCCTCTACACCTCCCCGACGACCTGCGCTATCGAGACGGCCGACGTCATCGGCGATGCGCTCGACCTGGTGCCGCGACGCGTGCCCCACCTGGTCGGCCTCGATCTCGGGCTTTGGCAAGGGATGCTCGTGAGCGAGATCCGCCGTCGGCAACCCCGCCTGGCACGACATTGGGAAGAGGATCCGTGGACGGTGGTGCCGCCGGACGGAGAGCCGCTCTCCGCCGCCCGCGACCGCATCGCCCAGGCGATCGGGAAGATCGTGGCTCGCCACCCAGGGGAGCGGGTGGCGGTCGTCGTTCCCCAACCGATCGACCGAATCATTCACTCCCTTGTGACCGGCGATGGCCCCGGCGATCTCTGGGAGATCGCGGCGACCGACTCCGCGACGGTGGAACTCCGCATTTCCCCCACCGCGCCGCGTCCTCCCCTGCCGGCGGCGGGGTTCGGCGTCTTCGGCGGAGCGGCGGCGATCGCGACGCTCCGCGGACGACTCGGCCTGGCGCAACCTTGACATTCGCGGGGAAAACGTCATCGCCGCCCCTCCGCCAGGGGGCCAAGAGACCGGCGCAGCATCGGTCGACCGCCACCGACTACACTTGAGGCCCCAGGCTCGGCGGCTCAGCTGCCGCGGACTTTGTCCGGGCCGTTTCATCCCCTTCCCGACCGGTCGCATGGAACGACGCACCCCCCCAGCCGCTTCGCAGCCCGCCGCCAAGGTGGCGCCGGCCGGCCATGAGCCAGCCCCAGCCACGAAGCCCTCAGGCGCTTCCCCCACGCCCCGCGCACCGCGGCCGAAGCGAGGGGTTCCGGAAGGGCTGTGGCAAAAGTGCGATGGCTGTCAGCAGACGATCTACCGCAAGGAAGCGGAGGAGATCCTCAACGTCTGCCCGAAGTGTGGCTTCCACTGGTATGTCTCGGCGGCGACCCGGATCGAGCAGCTCTGCGACGCCGGCACGTTCGAGGAATGGGACGCCGGCCTTCGTCCGACCGATCCGCTCGGCTTCCGTGACAAGAAGCCCTACGCGGAGCGGCTCGTAGCCGAGCAGAAGCGGACGGGGCTGTCAGACGCTGCCCTCACCGGCACCGGCATGATCCGGGCCCGGCGGGTGGCCTGCGGCGTCACCGATTCGTCGTTCATCATGGGAAGCATGGGGAGCGTCGTCGGGGAGCGGCTCACCCGGCTCATCGAACGGGCCACTCCGCAGAAGCTGCCGCTGATCATCATCTCCGCATCGGGCGGCGGCGCCCGGATGCACGAGGGGATCCTGTCGCTGATGCAGATGGCCAAGGTGTCGGCGGCCTTGGCCCGCTACTCACAGGCCGGCGGCCTGTTCATCTCCGTGCTCACCAACCCGACGATGGGCGGCGTGGCGGCGAGTTTCGCGTCACTCGGCGATCTCTGCTTCGCCGAACCGCGGGCGCTGATCGGCTTCGCCGGCCCACGCACGATCAAGGCGACGATTCGCGTCGAGCTCCCCAAGGGCTTCCAGACGAGCGAGTTCCTCCTCGAGCACGGCTTCGTCGACCGGATCGTGGCCCGCAAGGATCTCAAGAGCGAGATCGCGAGGGCGATCGACTACTGCTCTCGCTAGCAGGCGGTCGAGCGGCTGATCAGATCCTCGTGCGGCTGCAAGGCGACATCCGGGCCGGTCAGCCCATTTCAGTACCGGCCCTGGAAGCCGGCGAAGCCGCCGTGGAGGAT
>CANGGT010000009.1 GCA_947453375.1 Planctomycetaceae bacterium | reverse complement strand
TAGGTCTGCTCGCGGGTCTCGTACACCGGCTTGCAGACCGTGTACGGGATCTCCTTCGTCAGCGTCTCATAGACCGGCTTGCAGACCGTGTAGGTCTGCTCGCGGGTCTCGTACACCGGCTTGCAGACCGTGTACGGGATCTCCTTCGTCAGCGTCTCATAGACCGGCTTGCAGACCGTGTAGGGGATCTCCTTGGTCAGCGTCTCGTAGACCGGCTTGCAGACGGTATAGGTCTGCTCACGGGTCTCGTACACCGGCTTGCAGACCGTGTAGGGGATCTCCTTCGTGACGGTCTCCCACACCGGCTTGGAGACGGTGTAGTTGACGATCTTCGAACGGGTCTCCCACACCGGCTTGGTGACGGTGTACTCGACCTCCTTGAAGGATCGCTCCGTCTCGTAGCGGACGCAGTCGATCTCTTTCTGCTCGACGATGCGCTCGCACATCGTCTTGTAGCAGGTGATTTCCTGGCGTTCCCAGACGGTCTCGCGAACCGTCCGGGTCGGGCCGCAGGGCGCCGAGCCCCCGTCGACAAAACCATCCTCGACGATCCGACCGTCCGCCGAATCGCCGACGTCAGGGGCCGGACCGGCATCGCCGGCCAGGACGCTCTGCGCGGCGTCGGGACAGTCCTCACCGGCCAGCCCGATCGCGTCGTCGGCGCGGAGCACCGGAGACACGATCCAGGCGACGGCCAGCAGCCAACTCAGCCACGTGGTCTTCATGCATGCCGCCCCTCACGGGGCGACTCCTGAAAAAGGGGAACGAAACTCTTGGGTGGGCGCGGGGGCAGGGTTTCCCACGCTCTTCAACCATCGACCACAAATCCCCCGCAGGTTGACCATTCCACGCAGTCGCTTGAGCTTTTCCAGACCACCAGCGCCGTCACATCCGTCACAGATTCACTCCCACCCCCCTCTTCGGAGCGATTTGGCGCCCCCCGGTTGGAGACCATGCGTCCCCTCGAATGACCGTGAGCGGCAACGGTTTTCGGCCCGTCCGGCGGGCCTCGGGAGAGGGTCGCGTTGCGGGGACGCTGGTTTGGGGGGTAGAGTTTTCCCGCGGACAGTCCCACTTCACGGCGTCGACGCCCCATGCCCGACTCGCGAGTCACGTCCGGCGACCTCCCGTCCGACCATTCGGTCCCGAAGGTCGTTGTCAGCCGGCTGAGCCTTTACCTCCGCGAGCTCCAGCGACTCCAGGGGGCCGGGCAGCTGACGATCTCATCGAGCCAGCTCGGAGCGCTCCTCGGATTCAGCGACGCCCAGGTGCGGAAGGACCTGGGCTTCTTCGGGCAGTTCGGCTACCCCGGGGTCGGCTACCGCTGCGACGAACTGATCCACGCCATGCGCGACATCCTCGGCACCAACCACCGCTGGCCGGTGGTCATGGTGGGGGTGGGCAACCTCGGCCAGGCGCTCCTCGGCTACCGCGGCTTCGGACGGCAGAACTTCACGATCGAAGCCGCTTTCGACGCCGATGCGGCGAAAGTCGGCGGGACGGTGCGGGGACTCGTCGTCCACCATATCGACGACCTCGCTCGGGTCGTCCGGGAGAAGGGTATCCGGCTCGGAATGATCGTCGTCCCGGCGGAGCGGGCCCAGGAGGTCGCCGAGCGAATGGTCGCGGCGGGGATCGAGGGAATCGTCAACTTCGCCCCGGTCACCCTCGCCCTCCCCCCCCATGTCCAGACGGTGGCGGTCGACCTGGCGATCGAGTTGGAACAGCTCTCCTTTGCGGTCACCAACAAGCTCGCCAAGGGGGGATCCGAGCCGCTCCCCCCAACGGAGCCGGGATCCGCCTGACACCCATCCCTCCCGCTCCCGTGATGGGGTATGATTCGCAGCGCCCACTACCCGGTGGTGTAACGGTAGCACAAGGGATTTTGGTTCCCTTTGTCTAGGTTCGAATCCTAGCCGGGTAACTCACGCCGCCCTTCGTCAGCCCAACGGCGCTGACGCCCCCCATGACCTCCATCGACGATCCATTCCGTAAGGCCCGCGAGACCGACGGCGTCCTCCGCTGTCCGTTTCAGGGGGATGAGATCCCGATGATCCTCCGCCACGAGGAGGTGCGCCGGGCCGCGAAGGACTGGCATACCTTCAGCTCCGACGCTCCCTTCCGGGTGCCGATCCCTTCGGAGGAGCAACTCCGCAGCGTCCGCCAACTGCCGATCGAGCTCGACCCCCCCGACCACACCGACTACCGCCGGCTCGTCGAGCCCTTCTTCCTCCGGGCGAAGCAGCCGGCCTTCGTTGCCCGCATCGACAGCATCATCGCCCGGCTCGTCGACGAGGCCCTCGCGCGCGACACGATCGAGATCGTCGAGGAGTTCGCCCTGCCGCTCCAGTCGCGAGCGCTGACCGTCCTCCTCGACGTGCCCGAAGCAGAAGCCGACATCTGGATCGGCTGGGGGGTCCATGTCTTTCACGGGAACGACGGCCTGAAGAAGGCCCGCCAACTCGAGGACTACCTCAACGACCGCTTCGATCGAGCCGAGGCTTCCCCGAGCGACGACTTCTTCAGCCTTCTCTCCCGGGCCAGCTTCCGCGGCCGTCCGCTCACCCGTGCCGAGCTCCTCGGCTTCGCCAATCTCGCCTTCGCCGGCGGCCGCGACACGATCATCCACTCGATCGCCTGTGCGATCGGCCACCTCGCCGGCACGCCGACCGACTTCGCCTTCCTCCGCGCCGATCTCGATCGGATCGTCCATGCCGCCGAGGAATTCTTCCGGGTGTTCATGCCGCTGACGCACATCGGCCGCGTCTGCCCGGTCGCCACCGAAGTCGACGGGGTCGCCGTCGAGCCAGGGGGGCGGGTCTCCCTCGGCTGGGCCTCGGCCAATCTCGATGGCACGGTGTTCGACGAGCCGCTCTCCATCCGGCTCGACCGACGGCCCAATCCGCACGTCTCGTTCGGCTTCGGAGCCCACCTCTGCCTGGGGGCAGCCCATTCGCGGACGGTGATGAAATCGCTTCTCAACGCCCTCTGCCGGCGGGTGGAGCGGATCGACCTCGTCTCGAAGCGCGACCGGGTGGAGAAGACCGCCGCCTACGACCGCACGCTCGGCTACGACGAACTCGTCGTTCGGATGGCCCCCGCGGCGCAGCCTGGCTGAACCGTCGCCGCGAACTCCGCCGTCACGGCTTCTTCCGCTCGTAGGTGACGAGGAACTGCTGCGTCCCCTCGGCGGTCGTGAACTCCGTCGGCCGGTCTTTGCCGCTGAAGTCGTAACAGACCCGCAGCGTCTCCTTCTCGACCTCGACGATGCCGAGGATCGTCTTCCCCTTGTTCGGACCGACGACCCCGACGATGTCGATCGTCACGGGAGTTGCCGCCGCATCGACCTTCACCGTTCCCTTGTCGACCTCTTTCCCAACGGTGACGGTGTAGGCCTCGCCGGCGATCTCGAGAACGATCCCCTTCCGGGCCTCCTCGGGAAACGGCTGGCCGGCAAATTCCATCGCCACCGGCAGCCAAACGCCGTCGAGGAGCGACGTTCCATCATCGGCCCCCAGAGCAGGCCCACCGGCGACGATGCCGCAGACGATCGCGGCAACGACAACCGCCGCCTCGAGGAGTTTTTTAAGATTCTTGGCGGCGGCGCGGGTTTGGGCCCCGAGGCCGAGGCGAATGAGCGGCTGCATGAGCTTCCCCAGGAAAGTTTTCGGAGCGATCTCGATGGCATGCGTCATGCGCGTGCCGGCGCCCGACGGAGCGACGCGGAGATCGACCGACACATCGTACGACGCATCGCCGTAGCGGCAGAAGAGTCGTTCTCCGGGCACTCGCTCGACGATCGTGCCGGCCATCTCCGCCTGCTTTCCCCCCTCGCGGAACACGTAGCGAAGCTTGTCACCTGGGGCGTTCGGCCCCGTCCCCAACTTCTCGAGGCTGACGCAGGGGGGAAGCCACTTCGCCGTCAGCGGGAGGTCGTCGATCGCCGCGAACGCCCGATCGGGAGTCGTGGCGACGGTTTCCGTGAGTTCACAGCGAACGGACATCGGTCGGCTCCGGGGAAGGCTTCGCGGCTGGGCCGCATCGGAACGTCTGTTCTCTGGGTGGCCTGCGGATCGAGGTGCCCGTCAGAAGATTCTAGCCGGGGACAGGCCCCATCCCCTACGCTCGGGAGCGATGTCCACCTCGCCCCCCATCGCCAGCACGATCGTCGACTCCCCTCTGGGGCCCCTCACGCTCCTGGCCTCACCGGAGGGACTGCGGAGCGTGGGCTGGGAGGGGGAGCCGAGCGCCGTGGTGTCGGCCGTGAAGTGCCCCGAGGCCTCGGCACTGGCCGGAGATTCACCTCCGACCGCATCGATCCTCCGCGCGGCCGTCACCCAACTCGACGAGTATTTCCGCGGCTTGCGGACGACCTTCGATCTTCCGCTCGCCCCGTGCGGCACACCGTTCCAACGCTCCGCCTGGGAGGTCCTCCGCACGATTCCCTTCGGCCACACGATGACCTACGGCGAGCAGGCCCGGCGGCTCGGCGGGGCGAACAAGGCCCGCGCCGTCGGGGCGGCCAATGGCCGCAACACACTTGCGATCATCGTCCCCTGCCACCGCGTCATCGGCGCCGACGGCTCGCTCACCGGCTTCGCAGCGGGCGTGGAGCGGAAGGCCTGGCTGCTCCGCCACGAAGCCGCGGTCCGCGCCCTCGCCGATCGCAGACTTCGCTGACGATGCCACCGCCGCCTGCCCCAACACCGCTTCTCATCCGACCGGTTCGAAATCGCCGAGGACCCAGGAGCGGTCGAAGAAGGTAGCCGTCGGGCCGTAGAGCCGGAAGTAGCTGAACCACCCTTTCCCGGGAAGCGTCTGGATCCAATTGCTCGCCGGCTGTCCGGCGGGGGCTGCCGGGCCGAAGAAGAGGTCGACCGAGCCGTCGGGGTTGGTGACGATCGGATCGCGGGAGGATCGGTCGGGCTGGACGCCGGTATCGACGAAACAGCGTGTCTCGTTGTCATAGACGGTGACCGACCAGAACTGCGCGACCGGCACGTCCTTCGGCACGGTGAGACGGTAGGACTTGCCACCGTCGAGCCACTTTCCGGCAGAGTCCCGAGCGGCCTCGAGGTAGACCTGCCCCACGCCGACGGCCCGGCCCATCATCCCCACCGACACGCCGACCGCCTCGTAGAACCAGCTCGTGCGTTCGTCGAGCTCGGTGTGGTGGGGGGCCTCCTGATTCGTCTCGGCGAGCATGAGGGATTTTTCCCAGGCCCGCTTCGGCCAGATCTTCGCGCCTGCAAACCGCTTCTGATACGCGATCGCCCGGGCCATCGCCTCGCCCGCTGCGGCAGCGTCGGCGAGGATTTTCTGCTGCCTCGGGCTCGGTGCGAACGGCTTCCCCTTCTCGATGCCCAGCGGCTGGAGCATCCCCATCACGATCCGGTCGCGCTCGTGAACCGGCTCCTCGTTGACGACCCTCGCCAGCTCCTCCCAATAGGCAAGCCCGCGGGGCTGCTCGCCGCTCCATGCCCTCCCGGCAGGAGAAACATGGCGCGTGGGGGCTGGGGCCTGACGCGTCGCATAAGGATAGATCCGCAGCCCTTCGATGAGCGCTCTGGCCTTGGCCGGATCGGGATCGAGGACACGGTGAGCCGAGAAGATGTTGACCGTCGGCGAGCGGAACACGAAGTAGCCCTCGGGCTTCATGTCGGCGTCGTCGGGGCCGAGGATCAGATACTTCCCCCCCGCTCCCTTGTCGGGGCCGGTCTGCCCGGAATCGGTGATCGGCCGCTGCCAGAAGTCGGTGCAGCCTCCCGCCGTCGGCCCGGCCGGGATCTCGAGGACGAGCGGCCCCGATTCCCGCAGGTTCGGGAAGGCCATGATGTAGGGAGTGGTGGCGTTGGCCGTGAGGAGGCCGAGCTTGTCTTGGAACGTGAGGTAGTCGACATAGTCGAGCTTCCCCGCGCCGAACTTCGTCGCATGCTCGCTCTGCCACTGCACCATGGCCATCAGGGGGAGGGCCCAGAGATACGCCTGGCAGGCGCGCTGGAAATCGAGGTCGTCGAAGAGCTTCTCGACGGTGGCCGCGGTCGGGTAACCGTGATCGAGTTCGAGCGTGCCGAGCCTGGAAGAGACGCTGCCGGTTGTGGGGAGATGTCCGTCTGCTGCCAAGGGTCGGTCCTCGTTGCGGGGCGCGGTCATGGTGCGGGGGCGTCGGAGGGCTAGGAAAACGCTCGGCCCCGACGACCGGTTGGGGAGTCTACGTTCCCCCCTGCGGATCGCTCCACCCTCCCGTATCCCAGGCAAGGCAACGACGGGCCGAGGATTCATGCGACCGGGGGCCAGCCGGCCGTTCGCCGGGCCAATCGGCCGTTAGAATGCAACGGCGACGATCGGGCGATCCCCGCCACCGCGATCGCCCCTCCGCCTGAACCGCGCTCAACGAGGCTTCGATGGGTTCGCTCTCCGGACATCTCCTCGTCGCTGCGGCGAAACTCAACGACCCGAACTTTTCCCGGACGGTGGTCCTCCTCGTCGAACACGATCGGGGCGGGGCCCTCGGCCTCGTCCTCAATCGCCCCGGCGACGAGCGTCTGGAAGCGATCTGGGATGAAACGGCGCACGGGCCGTGCCCCTCCGACCTCGCGCTCATGAACGGCGGGCCGCTCGAGGGGCCACTGCTCGCGCTCCATTCGGTCCCGGCGATGACCGAGCGTGACGTCGTGCCGGGGGTGTTTCTCGCCATGCGCAAGAAACTCGTCGTCACGCTCCTTCGTGACGGTCATAGGCCGCTCCTCGTCTTCGCCGGCTATTCCGGCTGGGGCGCCGGGCAGCTCGAATCGGAAGTTGCGGCCGGCGACTGGGGAATCGCCCCGGCCTCCAGTGATCTCGTGTTCGGCGATCAGGAGAGCCTCTGGCAACGCGCCACGACGCTCGTCGCCGATGCGAACCTCGCCGCGGCACTCCGCATCAAGCACAGGCCGGCGAAGCCTTGGCATAACTGAAGGGCCGCAGGCAGCAGAACGCCAACGGCAAAATCCTCCCGGCGGGAATCGAACCTGCGACCACCGGCTTATAAGGCCGACGCTCTGCCACTGAGCTACGGGAGGGAAGCGAGATCGGACGTATGTCATCGCGTATCATCGCCACCCTCCTTTCCCATGGTCTGTTACCGCCACCCGCCACCGTTCACCAGCAGAAGCCGGCAGCAGCAGGGAATCCCCGGAGCCATTTCCGGATTACCACCATGGTATCTGCCCCGACCAACACCCGCCACGGCAGGGGCTCGCCCCTCCGAGCCACGACGCGGGCATCTTCCCGCTCGAGGGTCAGCGTGGTGGGTAAAGCCATCGGGAGAAGCGGGGCGTGAGTCCGAGTCCATCTGATGCTTTGCCAACCAGAGTCGTGCTCGCGACGTCACCGGGATCGGGGCGGATTTCAATCTCCCGAGGAGCGGGGAGAGGACACCGCCGTCGATCGCGGAATCTGCCAGGAAGCGTCTCAATCCTTGATGGCAGGGCCATGACTCTTAGAGAACGCGATAGGGTCCGTGAATGCTTTGCGAACCGTTTGCGAGGCGGCACGGTCGCTGACGCAGATCGCTACCGTCGCATTCCATCCTCGATCGTACGGATCGACTGGATACGCGCAGACGGTCGCGAACCAGATCGCGGCTTCGATCGACTCCCTGGAGTGATCAGTTGTGAGAATGACAGCTTCGCTGTCGGTTTCGAACTCGCAACAGGCAAGATCGAACGCAAGGTGCGCCACCTGGCAATCCCGCCCCCACGCACAGAAGTATCGAACTCCCGCTGCTATCAGCTCTCGGGACAAGTCGACCAGGACTTCTCGACTGACCGCAGAGAAATCCGCGATCAAGAGCGCCACAAAGAACTCGCCAGGAAGATCGGACAGCGCCGGAACAATATCGGCGAAGGCGTCGCAATCGAGCAGGTAGAGCCCGCGACTGGAGTCATCGGGGTGGTCGTGGAGATGCTCGATGGTCGCCATCACTTCTGCCCCGAATTGGCCCCGCTTAGCCACAACTGCCGCCGCCGGACCATCCCTTTCGGATCCGGCCACGCTCGCCAACCCCAACGCCTGGCACGCCGCACGGCCACTAATACTTCCCCTCGATGCCGTTCCGCTTCCGTGCCGCCCTTATCTTGTCTGCATCTTTGTCTATCATCTCGAGAAGCCCGTCTAGTTCCTTGGCAAGATCTTCACTGGTCTTCTTCCACGTTGCTTCGTCGACAAACTCCACGCCCGGATACGTTGTCTTGAGATCCGGCACACTCGTGGCCTCCCCCTGCACCGTCTTGATGACCAACTTGACCTTCTCAAGGTCGCCAAACGCATACCCGTTGATGAATTCACCAGCCAACTGCTGGAAGGCGTTCTGCGCTTGCAGGCACTCAAACCCCATCGAACCGATGCCGCCTGCAGACTCCTCCACCAAGACCTTCCGATAGAGGCGTTGACGATGGCGGGCCGAGTAGAACCAGTACACCGCCTCGTCTTTGTGTCCTAAGTCGTAGAGCCGCACCGCGGTGACGAACATCGCCTCGACAGGCAGGTCGCCCTGCTTTGCCTTCATCTTTTCCACGAGTGCGAGAATCGAATCAGGATCAGCCGACTTAAGCTGCTCACTGAACGGGCCCACGCGGATCCGCGGCCCGTCGGAGTCGTAAAACGGCGGCACGCTGAGGGCCATCAGGGCACGATCGCGTTCAGCGGCCGATGCTCCCCCCGAAGACACCGGGCCAATCACGAGCGCCAAGGCTAACAGCGACCGGAGGCAGAGCATCGGCATGGACTTCCCGCCACGCTCCGTGGGTTGAACCTCCTGACCGAGGCGGAGCGTCGCACGAAATCGGCCTGTTGGATCGATGTATCGCAGTTCGCTCGACGGTGACGTGCCCGGCGTGTAGGAACACGACGCCAGAACGACGCCTGCGATCAAGACTGGGAATTCATTGCCTGGGGCCACGAGTGTTCTCCAATGGCGGTCCCGGTCGCGTGCCGCCCTGCGTCAGTTGCGGTACTCCTTTCAGTGCTCCTCGGCCCCCCGCGGGGCGCCGACCGAGACGAACGGATACCACATGCCTCGAACAACGATCGGCCCCATGTTAGCGATCACGTGTGGCTGATCCAATTGGGCGACCGTCACACCTTCGGTCTGACCAGGGCAACCGTCAGCCCGGATCGGCGAAGTGATCGACGGGGCCGCAGCCGCCACCGAGGCCGGGGGCGCCGGCGATCGCGTTGCGGATGAACCGGCAGCCGCCCGCCACCGCCAAGGCGACGGCCTCGCCCGCCGCCAGACGCGCCGTGATCGCCGCCGACAGGGTGCAGCCGGTGCCGTGGGTGTGGCGGGTGTCGATGCGAGCCGCCGAGAAGGTCGTCACACGGCCTTCCGACCAGAGCAGATCGACCGCCGCGCCGTCGAGATGCCCCCCCTTGACGAGCACGTGAGGGGGGCCGAGGGCAGCGATCGCCCGTGCGGCCCGCTCCATCGCCGCGACATCGGCGACGGGAAACCCGGCCAGCCGCTCGGCCTCGGCGAGATTCGGGGTGACGAGCGTGGCGCGGGGCAGGAGGTCGCTGACGAGCGTTTGCACCGCGTTATCGGTGATCAGCGCCGCGCCGTGCTTGCTCACCATCACCGGATCGACGACGAGCGGGAACGTGGTCCCACGGAGCCGCGCCGCGACCGCGGCGATCACAGCAGCATCGCCGAGAGCGCCGGTTTTGGCGGCGGCCGGGGGGATGTCCGAGAGGACGGCCTCGAGCTGGGCGACGACGAGGGCGGGGCGAAGGATCTCGACGGCCGAAACTGTTCGCGTGTTCTGCACGGTGACCAGCGTGATCACGCTCATGCCGTAGACGCCGTGCCGGTGGAACGTCTTCAGGTCGGCCTGGAGGCCGGCGCCGCCAGATGGATCAGAGCCGGCGATCGTGAGGGCGACGGGAGGAGCGGCCATGGGAGTGGGAAGGAAGTCTCCGGCGGGATCACCGCCTGCCGATCGCTGGCATGACGAACGAACGGCTCACCGTGCGGCGGAATGGGCGCGGACGGCTGCTGCTCCCCCACGGGCGTGAGGAGAACGGATTCAAGGTCTTTTCCATTTCCTGATCCCACCTGCGAAATTAAAATTGATCCGTTGTACTTTGCCCCAAGAGTGAGTTTGCGGCAAGCATGTGTCGATTCTTCACCCATGGAAGCCCCTGCCATGAAGTCCCCGATGACTGCAGTGAAGCCCTCCGCAGCGGCCCAGAACCCGCTGGAGTAGCGTCTGCTCGCCTCCGCCCTCGGCGGCGGGGCACTCGCCCTCGCAGATCAGCAAGCCAGCGCTGGCCGTCGCCCTGCAGGAACGGGGTGAACCGCCGGTAGAAGGTGGCTACCTGCTCCAGCGACAGCGGCACCGGTGACTAGTAGCGGCCCGGCTGCCGCTCTCTCTGCCGGGGAACGAGCAAGACAGAGAGCACGTCGTAGTCCTGCCGCCACACTTCGGCAAGCGCAAGCAATACCTCGACATGGCCCTCCGCCGGGTCCCGTGCGGGGACAGATGGCCCGGTCACGCGGGCGGGGCTAAACCGCGGCGAGGATGGAGTACACGCCGTACCACGCGAGGAGGGCGCAGGCCGCGATTCCGGCCGACACCAGGACGCTGCCGATCTGGGCGGGCCAGCCGCTCAATTCGCCAGCCTTGGGCCGGCGGACGTCGGCCCCGGCCGGAGCGAGCCAATGCCGCCAAGCCGGCACCGACCAGACGAGGCACAGCGCCGTGCAGGCGGTGGCCACAAGGGCCATCAGCACCGCCGTCGTGTACAGAATGCCGGGAGAGAGCATGACGACGATCCTTCGAATTGTGCCCTTACGCCGCGCCTGATCTGCCACCCGAGCGAGGCAGAGGCGGGCTGCTCCAGGCACTTGCTAGCCCGCCAAGGCCCGCGCATCGACCATCGTCCCCACGAGTCTCCTCCGCCTGGCCGCAGGGTCCGCTCCTCAGAAGCCTTCTAGTGCACCGCCGCTTCATAGCCGGCCATGCCCAGCACTCCAACAAGGGTGAGTATAGCACTCCAGACGGCGATGCCAGTGAACATCCAGAACAACAGACGACCGGCAGGAACGCCGAGCGCCAAGCCGAGTGCCGCACCAATGGGCGCGCCGGTCAACATCGGAGCGAAAAGCCCCAGCCCGATGACGCCGTAGCGATCCCAGATCGCACGGATGAGACCGTGCGAGCCCGTCGCACGGTCACCGCGATGTCGCCCCGGCAGCCAATGCCGCACATGCTCACCGAGCACGACAACCACCAAGACTCCCACCATCGCCCCGACCGCGGCGGCGACGCCCACCACCACGGGACTGGCCTTCAGCGCCAGTCCGGCAGGAATGGCCGCCCAGAGTTCCACAGCCCCCAGAGCGATGATCGTCAAAAGCCTAACTGTGTCCACGTGACCGTTGATTCCTCGTCACCGAACGACAAAGCTCAGCAGCGGCGGACCACCGGATCCGCGTCCCCGCTGGATTCTATCCGCGGTCGGATCTAGCGATTGATTCGGTGCCTTCGCCTCACCCCGCCGGCCGGTCATCGGTCGGTCCGCCCAGTGCCCCACCCGACCACAGGCAAACCAGGGTGGCAGCATGGAACGCGGCGACGATGAGGTTGCTCACCACCACCGGGTTGTTGACCGTCCCGACCGTGAGCGGCGTCGTGACCTTGTACAACACCTGCACGAGCAGCAACGCCGCAACCGCCTTCGGCTCGCGGCGGATCAGCAACAGCACCGAGCACAACCCGATCGCCATATAGACCGACAGCAGAATGGCACGGGCCGGCGTGGCCTCACCATACGCCAACGTCGTCCACGCAGCGTTCACCAACAGGCCGGCACACACCGGCACAAGCACGGCCACGTTGATGAGAAGCGACAGAACAATCATCAGCCGCATCGCATGCACCCCTGATAGCTCCGCCGCCGAACGTTCCCGACCAAGGACTCGCAGGCCAAGGATTATCCATCCCGCTGGACTCTGCCGTGAGTCCATGGCATCGATTGCTCAGCGGTCTACCGACGATCGACGTGGGGGGCGGTAGGCTTGGCCGCTAGCCACCGTGCTACGTCGCCCGCGTTCCGGTCCGGCGGGAAGACCGGGTAGGAAACGTGCTCCACCGTGCCGTTGCAGATGATAAGTGTCAGTCGCTTGAGCAGGATCATCGATCCGACTCGGAACGTTGGCAGCCGGAGAGCGTTGGTGAGTGCCAGGGCCTCGTCCGACAGCAAAGCGAACGGCAGGTGCAGCCGACCGGCGGCCTCGCGCTGATAGGACGAATCCTGCGTAGACAGGCCATACACCGCCGCGACGCCGAGGGACTTCAACTCTGCGTAGTGATCCCGGAAAGCGCAGGCCTGCGGCGTGCAACCCCGCGCCCCGGGAATGGCATCCCACCCGTCCGGGTTGGGTTGGTCCGGCACGCCGGTCCTCGGGTAGGCGTAGACGACTACGCGGCCGGGCTGGTCGCTCAGATCAACCGTGTGGCCGTCTGTAGATAGGAGCGGGACGGAGGGCAGCCGCAGTCCGACGAGGTGCGCCGCCGCTCCGTCGTCAGCTGGCGCGGGCAGGGCAGACCAGTCGGGGGCCGCGGTAAAGTCCATCAGCGTTACGCTCCGTCTGCCAAACGGCCCCAATCAATGACTCGCGGCCTCAGGATCATCCATTACGCCGGACGCTGCCGCAAGCTTATGCATCGGTCGGTTAGGCGTCGTGCCGGCGGTCGACGCTACACAACGGGCACTGGAACGACCAGCCATCGGGCATCGCCCGCCACCCTCGGCCCTGAGCGACCTCGGAGAGGGCCACGCACAGTTCCTCGTATTCGAAGCTCTTTCGCGAGACGGGTAGGTCACCGAAACGGACTTCGGCCTGACATCGCTTGCACACGATGCAGAAAGATCGATTGGCATGGCGGTGCCAGGGGTTCGGGACAATCGAACTCCGTGAGAGCGGCCGAACGAATAAGTTGAGCAACTCGCGAGCAGCCGGCTCGCCATGCCGCCGGACGCTATCACGAGTCTGCCCCAACGCCTGGTTCGCCAAGCACTTGGAGTTTATCCCCAAGAATGCCAGGAAGAGGGATCCCGAGGGCCGTGGGGGACAGCCAACACCTCGACACGGCCTCCTCGCAAGCCACAGACTGGCTCGGGACGCTAGTCGGCCGCTTTCATTTCGACAACCGCCTCTGCGAACGCCTGGCCGATGGGGGCAAGAATCTTCGCCGCCCCGAGGTAGTGGTAGCCACCGTTGGACACACCGGTATTCAGCCGCTTCAACTCGTCCGGCTGGAACTCCTCGTCCATGGCCTTCTGGCGGGTAGCCTCCTTCTCCGGCTCGCTGGGCTGCGGATCCGCCTTCCGGAACCCCTGCTCGAGTTTCTCGTAAACCCGTTCCTTCCGCTCGACGAACGACTGGAGGTCGTCGTCCCAGAACGGTGCCGTCTCGACCGCGACGACGTTCCGCTTGAACTCGTCGAGGGTGGTCGGCTTCCGCTGAGCTTCGCGGAAGTGCATCATCGACCCCATCGAGTTGCCCTTCAGGCCATCGATACCCATGACGCCGATGATGAACGGCAGATTCGGGGCGGACAAGTCCTTCCGCACGTCGCGGATAAAGTGGCCGAGCAGGTCGGCGTACAGGTCGTACCCGCCAACGCTGCCCTGATTGGGGTACACCCCGCCATCAACGAGGTCGTTGAACCCCTGAAACCAGACGAACCCGGCCAACTCGTACCCCTGCTTCTCGTCGTAGTCGGGCACCACGCGTTTGATGTCCGCGAGCACCTTCGTCACGTGTGCGATCATCTCGCGGTAGTAGACGCCGGTGGCGGCGGTCTTCTCCGCCCAAAACTTGGGCCGCTCCTCGACCTTCGGAATGCCATGGGCGCCCTTGGGATTCTCGTCCCAGAGCTTCTGGGTCTCCTTGGCCAGGACGAACGGCCCGCCGCTGGGCGGACGGAAGTCGGTGTGCAGGCTCCGACCACCCCATGACGTCTTGATGATGAGAACCGTCTCGTCGAGGTGCTTCTGCAGCGTGAGCCCGAACGTGAACTCCGGACCGATTTTGTCCTTCCCCCCCGCGCCGAACCCGGCGGTCAGCTTGCCGGTCTGTTCGTTCAGGTCGTCGTAGGCGTTGCCGAGGCACCCGACCGACGTGATCCACACCCTGTCGCAGACCGTCGGCTTGCCGTCCTTGTCCCGCATGGTCTCGAGCAGCGGGGCGGTCTTGGGATCGCTTGCCATGTCGTCGAAGGTGGACACGTTCGCATGCCCCTGCATGTTCGACTGCCCGGCGAGGATGTACACCTTGAGCGGCTTCACCGCGAGCGAGTCCTTGTCAGCCCGCGCGTGCGATGGCGATGCATGACAGAGAAGCAAGAGGCAGGCGACGAGCAGCACTCGGGGTCGCGGGGTCACGGTCGTATCCTCATTGTCGGTTGGTGGAGGCCACTGGACGCAAGCGTCAGCCGCCCTGCTGCTCCTGCCACGCAGCGATGACGCTGATCAACGAACGATCATGGGCTCTGACGATCATACGGGCTGTTGGGCGACGGAGCGAAACAGCGGCGGGCTGCGACAGACGCCCTCCTGGCATCTGAAATCGCTCTACTCGCTCGGCTCCCAAACCCACTCGCCCTTCTTGTTGATGTAGCCTCGTTTACCGTCAAAGGCGACTTCCGCGATGCCATGGCGAAAGCCTCCATACACCCAGGAGAACTTGCCGGGAATCACCTCCTCGCCAGCGTGATCGATGAAGCCCCAGCCATTCTCTCCGAGTGGAACCCCTGCCAAACCATCGGAAAAGCCGTTGGCGTGCTGAAAGCGAGGCGGGATCACCCATTCCCCCCGTGTGTCGATGTAACCAAACAACCCCCTTTTGCCCACGCAGGCCAGACCTTCGGAGAAAGCGGAGGCAACCTCGAACTGAGGCTCGATCACGACCTCTCCCCTCGCGTTGAGATAGCCTGCACTACGGTCCTTCCTAAAAGGAATCAGCTCCCCCGGCTCGCCGGTAGCGAAATGCTGCGGGGAGGGATCAGGCACGATCTCGCCGGTTCGATCGATAAACTTCGAGTCGCACTCCACCCCTACATCGGCGATCATGCCGAGCAGCTTGCCTCTGAGCGTTGCGAACCCAACCTTGGCCACGCCATTTTGAAAATCCGCCGCCGCATCGAACCGTGGTTCGATCACCACCTTCCCGAACTTGTCGATGTAGCCCTTCTTCTTCGCGCGCCGCTTGTCCTCGAAGATCGCCAAGCCATCGGAAAAGGGGCCGACGCTGACGAACTGCGGCTCAATGACCACGCGTCCTTGCGTGTCGATGAACCCCCACGCTCCCTGCTTCCGAACAGCGGCGAGTCCATCCGAGAAGGGATACGCCTTCTCGAAGGCAGGCTCGATGACGACCTTCCCGTCGCGATTGATGAAGCCGTCCTTGCCGTTCACCGTGACGACGAACAGCGGCGGCCCGTCCGGCTCCATGAGCGGCGGGGGCACCACCTGGGAGAGCGCCCCCGAAGGCGGCAGCAAGACCACGAAGATCGCCGCGAGAATGAGTTGCCGCACGGTCATATCGAGTGCCTTGACTGGCTGCCGGTGGACAAGGTGATCCCTGACCTGTCTTTACTTGAGACATCTTAGGAACGGCCGTGATCAGCAGATCGCAGCCAATAGATTATCCACACCGCAGGAAGTTATCGCGATTCTGCTGCATCGCTTGGTTCGGCCTCCGCTGCCAAGCGGTCCGCAGCATTGCTGGCAAGCCAGCAGTGCAATGCCCGAATAGCGCCCGTCGCATGCTCGCCCCAGTGCTGCCGTAGCCCGGAACCCCACTCCCATACGGCCTGTGCACGCCGCCCAGACTCGTACTCCCGCAACCCGGCAATCACGTCTCGGTAGATGTCGGTGAAATCGTCCGTGAGACTCCCAACGACCGGCTGCTCGGGCGGCACTGGGAGCGTGTCGAACACCTCACCGTACAGGTCGAACGGCAGTCGGCGGCAGGCGACAGTGACTGCCCGGCATTCATCCTCGCCGACCGACTTCGCGTCCGGTTGATCGGCGAGCTCCTCGTTCCAGGCGGGCGGGAGTTCGAGCGCAGCGGCGTAGAGCTTGGTCAGTCGGACAAGTGCCCCGCGGGCCGCCCACTCCGCCTGGTCAGACCCGTTCAAGGCCCACTCCCGAAAGCGTCTGGCCTCTGCGGCAAACTGATCGACCGAATCCATCCTCGTCTCGCCTCCGGTAGCCGAACGGGAAAATCAATGGCTCGCGACCATGGCTACCCATCAATCAAGACGATGACCGCGAGTCCATTGCATCGCGTGGCTCAATGTTCTTTTTGACCGCTCCCGACACGATCTTTCTGCCGGAGGCATTTAGCCTCTCACGCAGACGCCGCCGAAACTCAGCGATGTCACCGCCGCTGGCTTCCAGAAGGCGTCGGCGCGCCTCGTGAATCTCCGCCACCACGGGATCTGCGTAGAGCGATTCAACCAGCATCGGAAAACTCCTCGGGCGTGACGATCAGCGGCGGCGCGAAGCCCTCGGCCCTGAGCGTCGTGTACAGGGCTGGCAGCAAATCCGCATTTGCGATGTGCTTGCAGTTCCACGTCAGCAAGTAGTCTACGCCAGCCGTGGCAGCCAAGGCGACGTGTTGTGCATCTGCAGCTGCTTTTGAGGGCAGCAGATGGCGGGCGATGAGGAGGTCGGCAAGACGGTCCGCTTCCGCCGATTCGCCAAGAAGCGGCAAGCCTTCCAGCAGGCGAAGACGGTCGACTGCTGCCGTGGGATCGCCCGCCCCTGCCTCATCAAGCACCAGTTGGCTGATATAGAGGTCAAACCCGTCGCGTCGCTGCTTCCACCAACGACGCGTCAACTCTTGGCGAGCTTGGAAAACCACGTCAGACGCCTATCGCGCGGTCAGGTAGCCAATAATCGAGGTTTCGACGTAGATCGCACTCATAACGCGTCACTTTTTTCACGGAACGACTCCGATCAGCAGCGGCGGGGGCCGCTGGAGCACTGACCCTCGAACAGGCTACTCGCCCCTGCCGTCTGCTGCAGCATCTGGTTCGGCGTGCTGCGGCTTCACGCAATCATGACGCCCCCGCCTCGTGCCGCGGCGTACTCGGCTGCCCGCAGGAAGTTGGCGAGGTAGTGCGGCAGGGTGCAGTCCTCCCCTCGCTCCATCTCGGCCCGCAACCCGTCTAGGTCGGCCAGCAGCGCCAGCACCTCCGCGACGAACGCCGGCAGCTGGCCCGGGCCAACCCACAGGTCCGAGTCCGCAAGCTGCGGCAGGAACGTGGCCCCGCGCCGCCGAAACGCCCCCGATCCCCACAGATCCGTCCGGGCTCGCTCAACGCCGGCCATGTGATGCCCGTCCTCCCAGTCGGTGAACTCACACGAATCGCCGGTCGCCGGGTCAGTCCAGCAGGCATACACGACAAGCGACATTCACTCCTCCGCCGCCTAACGTGTGAGCTCAGGCCGCGGCCCGTCAGGGCCGTCGCGCCTGCAGCGAATTGTTAGCGGGCAACACTCCAGAAAGGTGCTGCTTAACCGCTGACACTAGTTCAGTTGGCCCCGACACGCTGAGCCCAACATATGTTTCAGCCTCAACGATGAGGCTTCCATTAGGACCAGAAACGTCCCAATGCGAAATATCTTGGGAGCCCCCAACGCCAGACCACTCATTTCCCAGGCGATAGCCAAGTGCGCGCAAAACCTCGCCCAACTGCTCAAACAGTGCTTGGTCATGTTCAGAGCCAACGATCCAGTGTTCGGCACTCATTTTCCTTGCCCGCTAACATTCCCGACCAATGGCTCGCGGTCGCAGGATTATCCATCACGCCGGACGTTGTCGCGAGTCCATTGCATCGGATGGTTAGCTCTCCACGCCGAAAGCACAAGGGCATGTTCCTGGTCGACAGCGTACCAGCAGGAGCAGTCTTCGGGCTCTGGCAAACCGTTCCAAGCCACGACGAAGTGGAGCGTGAGCGTTCTTCCAGCCACCGCTTCTAGCAAGTGGAGCGTCATCGAGTCCTCGGATATGGGCCAAGGCTCCTTCGGAAACACAACACTCCCGTTCAGCCGCGACTGAAGGCGATCTGTGTCTTCAGTACCGATGAGCAGAACGTGGGCGTCCCCATAGATGCCGAGTGCATCTAGGCACTCACCGGTTTCCGGACCGCCTTTGACGACCTGGGCCGGCCTCAGTGCTGCGCGAAAGCACAAGTTCCGAAGCGATGACTGGGGCGTAATGCACGCAAGCGCGGCGTAACATCCCGCCACCGACATGGACGGCGGAATCATGGGGCGATACGCGAAAACGGCGATGCACTGGCTCAGCGAGGAGGCGTCGTCGCTGGAACAGTCGGCCGTGATCGATAGCTCCACTCCACCGAGCGGAGTTTCGATGGTCGCCATCAGGATCTCCGACATGAGCTAACGGTTCCCTTGAATGGCTCGCGGCCCACAGGATTATCCATCACTCCATACGCTGCCGCGAGCCCATTGCATCGGGTGGTTAGGCGTCGTCTTGCATCCGGTAGCGTGCAACGACGTCACACACTTCGTCGGTCGACAGGATCGGCGAAGCAGGCCCGAATACAATTTCACCGTTTTCAAGTGTTGCGTCCGACACTGAAACCTGAAGGTCGAATCTCTCCGGCGGAAGTTCTCCTGCCAGTGTTGAGACGCTGAACAGCAGACGCGGATTCGATTCCAGCCTCCAGGCGAATGCATCCTGCGACGGCTTGATCGCGTCGATGATCAGGTCTCGCCCAAAACGGGAGGAGAGCGCCTCGTGAAGTCTGACGCAACTCTGGAATCCCGCCATTGGACTCATACGGACGCCTAACGCCCGCGATCAGCAGATCGCAGCCAACGGATTATCCACGCCGCAGGACGTTATCGCGATTCTGCTGCATCGCTTGGTTCGGCCTGCTCGGGCTTTCACTCGCGGCTCTGCCACACAGCAGCGTCACGGTTGCCCTGGACCACGGCCAACACCTCAAGACGATCTGCGTGGACACGGTAATAGACGACATAGGTGAAGCGCCGCAGTCGTGCCGCACGCACGTTCCGCCAGACGATGCCATGTATCTCGGGCATACCTGAAATCCGAAGCAGGACATCTTGAACTTGAATCAAGAAGGCCTGCCCCAAGCCAGGTCGCAGTGCGTCGAAGTAACCAATCGCCTCTACCGCGTCCTTCGTGGCTTCCGGACGCAGGACGACGGGCAAGCTCATGGACTCCTCGACAATCGCGCCAGCACCGCCTCCCAAGGTTCAGCGGCGTCAGGATTGGCGTCAGCGGCTGCAATTCGCCGCTCCAATTCTTGGATATGCCAGTCGGGGGGTGTGTATGGCGCATCGTCGGGAAGACTGTCCCAGATCAGACCAATCAACTCCACCCGCTGCTGTGCGTCGAGGCGGTCGATGCCGAATTGCGATAAGTTTAGGCTCATTGATGATGTCCTCCGCAGTTGGAAGAAGCCGTCGTCGATCATACCGGGCGGCAATCACACGAGGAAGTCAGCGTAGTGGCCGAACGGGGAAGCTGATCAGCGGCGGACCGCGGACTCCGCATCACCGCTGGATTCTATCCGCCGTCTGATCCAGCGACTGGTTCGGTGAGGCTACTGCAATACGTGGAGATCTACTCTTGCGTCCTTGGCGGCCTTCGCCACGTCTTTTCGCGTTGCCTCAGGCGGAAAATTGAACCCGGCGATTGGGTGCATCCAGAAGACCTGCTCACCCACGGCCAGCGTGGCGATGGCTCTCTTCAGCGCGTCGAGATCCTTGACCTTGTTTTTGGCTTGTTTGACTTCCTTCTCGGTTTTAACGCGGTTGGTCCCGTCTAGCAGCACGAACATCCAGTCGCCCTCCTTGTCCTTCCAACTGTAGAGCTCGACGCCCTTCATCCGGGGCTCCTCCTCCCGCTTCTCATCTGCGGGACAAACCTGAGGCAGAACGGCCAACGCCAGGACGGTAGACATCGCCAGGATCGGCATGGGTGAGAGTAAGCGCATTCGTGACCTCATTTGCGAGGGCGGGGTACAGGTCGTGATGTCAGGCTACCGATGGCAACCGCGTAAAGTGCGGCACCTCAGTCGCAGAAAGGAGTATAGGCAAGGGCTCGTGATCATGATGTAAAGCCCGCGAATATTGCCGAACTTCACGCAAACCCAGCATGTTGCCGTCAAGTAGTGCTTCCACCGAACTTGTATTTATACGGTCCGTATAACCACCCGAGCTTGCGTGTTAACACACTTTGTGCCCGGAGGCGGAATCTCCGTCAAGTCTTTTGCACGCCATAGCTTACGCCGAGATTTCGCTCGGCTCAGCCGGTGCTTAACTGGCGCCTGGCGCAGTATATCGCTCCTCCGTGTGGGGAGGCAATTTGACCGGTCGGCAGCGTTCGCGGGGCCGGCTCCCGGCGAGTCGGCTTCTCGTCGGTGCTCCCCGCCGCCACCGGCATGTCACTCTGGCAACCGCGCATGATGCCCGCGTCAGCCGCGGCCCTCTTCCAGGCTAGGCTCGTCGCGGGGACTGGCCGGGGCGAGTCGATCCGCGGGGCTGCGGACTCCCCGGCCGCCCGTGTTGAGAACATGCGTGTAGATCATCGTCGTCTTCACGTCATTGTGGCCGAGTAATTCCTGCACCGTGCGGATGTCGTATCCGTCGAGCAACAGATGCGTCGCGAATGAATGCCTGAGCGTGTGGCAGGTCGCACGCTTGGTGATGCCTGCTGCCCGCACCGCTTCGTGCATGCTTCGCTGGACCATCGATTCGTGGATGTGATGCCGGAAGATGCCACCCGTCTCGCGATCGCGGTAACAGCGAACCGCCGGAAAGACCCACTGCCAGGCCCAGGTCCGACCGGCTTCAGGGCACTTCCTGTCGAGCGCCCCCGGCAGTCGCACGCGGCCCTTCCCTTGGCTGTCCTCCTCGGCATGCTGCCGACGCCACGCTGCCAGATGCCGCGAGAGTGGCTCGACGAGGCCCGCAGGCAGGACGGTGATCCGATCCTTGTTGCCCTTCGCCTCGCGGATCGTCAACTCACGTCGCTCGAAATCGACATCCTTGACGCGGAGCCGCAGCGCCTCCATCAAGCGCAGCCCGGCCCCGTAAAGCAGCATCGCCACCATCCAGGACTCCCCCTGGAAGTGCTTCATCACCCGCTCGACCTCAGCGGGCGTGAGCACGACTGGCAGTCGGCGCGGCCGCCGTGCCCGAACCACATCGTCGATCCGGCCCAGTGGCCTTCCCAGAACGGCGTCGTAAAGAAAGAGGATCGCTGCGAGAGCCTGGTTTTGCGTCGAGGCCGACACATGGCCACGGACCGCCAGATCGGTGAGAAATGCGTTCACCTCCTCCTCCCCCATTTCCAGCGGGTGGCGCTTGCCATGATGGAGGATGTACCGCCGCACCCAGTGCGAATAGACCCGCTCCGTGCTCCGCGCCAGATGCCGCACTCGGGCGGCGTCGCGGAAGCGATCGAGCAATCGCGGACGCCGCAGCGGCGGAACGTTGCTGCCCTCGGCTGGCTCAGTGGCAGCGCGAGAATCGGACGTGGGAATTGCCATCAAGAGTCCTCCAGGGCCCCGCCAGGAAGTGTACGCGAGTACACTTCCCATGCAATCCCCGACTCCCCGCCCTCACCCCCCCGCCCCGCGGGCGCGGCAGCGGTCGCTGCAATACTTCACCTGCTCCCAGCAGGCAGCCCACTTCCGCCGCCACTGAAACGGCCGGCCACACGCCGAGCAGAGCTTTTCTGGCTTTGGAGCGCCCGCCGCGCGACGCGGCTGCCCGCGTTCTCCCCCGCCGCGCGGGCTCATCCCGCCGCTCCGGCGGCCGGCAGGCCTGCGGCCGAGGCGCGCTGCGGCGGCGTGCTGTTGCCCACGATCGCGCGGATCGCCTCGACGAGCATTACGCCGGCGAGAACGAGCAGCACCACGCCCGCCCACGGCACCGGATCGGCAGGAATCGTCCAGCCGTTGTCGGTGCGAAACTTCGGCAGCGTTAGTGACACAAGCGCCCAGGTGCTCATCACATACATGAAGAGCGTCGGCAGGCCGGTCACATACCACACCCACACTTCCCGACGCGTCCGCCACAGCCAGACGGTGATCCCGAGGAGCGTCAGCGCCGCGAGCAACTGATTGCTCGCGCCAAAAAGATTCCAAAACGTCTTCCAGGCAGGGACAGGATTACCAGCCGCGTCGAGATGGGGCCGCAAGAGGAAGAAGAGCGGGGCACCGGCCGTGAGCCCCGTGCCGAGCCAAGCGCCGGCCTTTCCGGAGAGGCCGGTGAGCTCTTGGATGATGTAGCGGCCCAGCCGCGTGCAGACGTCGAGCGTGTCGTAGACGAAGGTCGTGAACGCCATCAGCGCGAAGGAAACGCCGAGGGCCGTCGGGATGCCGATGATCTCGAGAAACCTGCCCATGCCGAGGGCATAGACGAAGTTCGGCGGCTGCAAGGTGCGTGGATCGCCCGCCGGGAGCACCATCACGCAACACAGGCTCACCGTCGCCACGAGCGCTTCCAGCAGCATCGTGCCATAACCGATCGGCCGGGCGTCGAGCTCGCTTTTGAGCTGCTTGCTCGTCGTGCCGGAGGCGATCAGCGAATGGAAGCCAGAGCAGGCGCCGCAGGCGATCGTGATGAAGAGCATCGGCACGAGCGACCCAGACTTCGCCGTCCAGGCCGTGAAGGCCGGATAGCGGATCTCCGAATCCCCCGCGACGAGCTTGTCGGAAAGCATGAGGCCGATCGCGGCGCCGAACAGCGCCACATACAAAAAGCAGCCGCCGAGGTGGCCACGCGGCTGAAGGAGAAGCCACATCGGCGCAAGCGCCGCCACGAGGCAGTAGGCGAGCAACAACACGCCCCAGATCTTCTGGGCGCTGGCGTCGGTCGTGCCGAGGGCGGCGCCGAGATCGAAGGGGATCCGTTGACCGACCCAGATCGCAAACCCGACCAGCGGCACGAAGATCACCGTCGCCAGCCAGATCGGCATCTTTAAGTATCGCATGCAGGCGCCCATGACGAGCGGAAGGATGAGATAGAGGAGGCTCGACGAGGCGATCCCACCCCCCGACACCGACGTGCCGTTCTCGAGCATCTGAGCGCCGACGAAGCTCGAGGCTGTGATGTCGGTGAAGGCGACGATGATGTAGACCAGCGCGATCCACACGAACGACAGAAAGAGGACGTAGCTCCGTCGGCTCATGTGGTCGCGGACGACTTCGGCGATCGAGCGGGCCTTGTGGCGGACGCTGGCGACAAGCGCCGCGAAGTCGTGAACGCCGCCGATGAAGATGCTGCCGAGGAGGATCCAGGCAAGCGCCGGCGCCCAGCCGAAGGCGACCCCGGCGAGGATCGGGCCGACGATCGGGCCGGCGGCGGCGATCGCCGAGAAGTGCTGGCCGAGGAGGAGGCCGGGGGAGATCGGCTCGTAGTCGACGTCGTCGCGGAGAGCCACCGCCGGGGTGGTGGCATTTCCATCGAGCCGGAACAACCGGGCGAGGATCCCCCCGTAGATCCGGTAGGCCACAAGGAGGATCGCGGCGACCGGGAGGAGAACGGTAAGGAGGCTCATGGGAGGTGCGGCCACGGCTGGGGAACGGGCGGGAACGTCGCAATTGCCCGCGGGCGGTTCCCCGATCGGCCGCGGCCGCTACCATCATGCCGTCGGCCGGGAGCCCGTGTCGATTCCGCTTCCCGCCCCCCCCCCCACACAACCCCGCACCGAGGAGTATTCCCATGGCTGCAAGCGACGTCCGCCGCGAGAGGATCGTGATCATCGGGAGCGGCCCGGCCGGCTGGTCGGCCGCCACCTACGCCGCCCGCGCCCAGCTCGAGCCCCTCGTCTTCGAAGGAGCGATCAGCGAGAAGAACCGGCTCGCCGGCACGCTCCCGATGGGGCAGCTGGCGATGACCACCGAAGTGGAGAACTACGCCGGCTTCCCCCACGGCGATCTCGAGGCGTTTCTCGATTCATCGCTGCCCTCTGAACGCCGGCAGATGATGGCCCCCCATGCCAAGGCAGGGGTCAGCGGCCCGGAGCTGATGGAGCTGATGCGCCAGCAGGCGGTCAACTTCGGCACGCGGATCATCACCGACGACATCGACAAGGTCGATTTCTCGAAGCGCCCTTTCAAGCTCTATCCGTCTGAAGGGGGCGTCGTTGAGGCGGAGTGTGTGATCGTGGCAACCGGGGCGAAGGCCAACTGGCTGGGGCTCGAGAGCGAGGAGCGATACAAGAACCGGGGCGTGAGCGCCTGCGCCGTCTGCGACGGGGCCTTGCCGCGCTTCCGGAAGAAGGAGCTCGTCGTCGTCGGCGGCGGCGACTCGGCCGTCGAGGAGGCGACGTATCTGACGAAGTTCGCCAGTGTCGTCCATCTCGTCCATCGCCGCGACGAACTGCGGGCCTCACGGATCATGGCGAAGCGTGCCCACGACGACCCGAAGATCAAGATCCACTTCAATTCGGGCCTCGCCGAAGTCCTCGGCGATGACACGAAGGGGGTGACGGGCGTGAGGCTCGTGAGCACCATCGATCCGGCCAAGGAGACGATCCTCGACGTGACGGGCGTGTTTCTCGCCATCGGCCACACGCCGAACACGGCGTTCTTGGACGGCCAGCTCGAGCTCAACGCCAAAGGCTACGTCGTGTGGACGAAGCACTTCCGCACGGAGACGAGCGTGGAGGGGGTGTTTGCCGCCGGCGACGTGGCCGACGACTACTACCGCCAGGCGATCTCCGCGGCCGGCACCGGCTGTATGTCGGCCCTCGACGCCGAACGCTGGCTGTCGGCGCAGGGGATTCACTGAAGCGCGAGTTGAGAACGCGGGTCGTCCTCTTGCCCCTGTAAATGGGGAGACAGGCTGGCCCACAGCCCCACACCACGGCCCTCGGCGAGGAGTCGCCCGTGCTCCGTGAGCCGGCCTCGCCGGCAAGCGCAGCCCGGAGGGCGAAAGCGCAGGCGGCGCGGAGAGAGCCGAGGCCATGGATGGCCTTTGGTTAGTCCGGCGACGGGGCACGGGCGACCCCGAAGCCCTCGCCGACCCCGGCCCCCGGCTCGCCTCAAAAGTTGACGTAGGTCACAAGGATGTCGCCGTGCTTCGTGAACCGGGCGATCACGGAGCAGCCGCAGGCGTAGTCGAAGCGAACCTGGCCGCAGCCGAAGAGGGTGCAGCGTGAGGTCTCACAGGGGCAGCCCTTGCAGCAGACCGGGAGGCAGACCGGGATCGCGACGTTGAGGCCGGTCTCGGGGCTGCAGGCCTCGAGGACCGTCTCGTAGGTCGGCTCGACGCAGCAGCCGCAACGACGGTGCTTGTGGGCGTGCTTGTGGCGGTACTTGATGCAGGGATTGGTGGGGCAGACGGTGATCGGGCCACAGCCGGGCTCGAAGCCGAAGCCTGGATCGACGACAGGGCCACCAAGGGGAGCCGGGGCGAAGCCCGGATCGACGAAGCCGAGCTCGGCGGGATCCTCGGCGACAACCGGAGTGCCGGCGGCGAGCTGGCGGCGGTGCCCGAAGCCGGCATCAGCGACGGAAGCCGCGGCGAGCAGGGCAATGGCACAGATACCGAACGGGAGCGAGCGGACCATCGGTGAAATCCTCCGTGGCAGGGATCAGAATCGAGTCGGGATGCCGCCCGGCCTCACACCAACCATGGCATGCGGCAGCCGGGAGTCAAAAAAAGAGTCGCGGTCAGGTCGTGATGGCTGAATCGATCGTCCGGGGGGACCGGACACGGGAGTGATGTACGCTCCGAGGCGCGAGCCGGTTCGCAGCCCTGCTCCACAGACCCCGCCGAACCTCTCGGCAGGATGGGTATCATGGAGAAGGCTCCCTCGACTCCGCAGGAAGATTCCCATGCGACACGTCGGCCTCCGGCCCGATGCAATCCGCTTCAGCTGCCCCGAACTCCATCCGGGGGGCTGCACCTGGTCGCCGGCGCTCGGCGCGTTTCTCGTCTCGTCGCAGAAGCAGGGGAAGCTCGTCCTCGTCGAGATGGATGGACGGTGCGTCGATCTCCTCGATCACCCGCTCCTGATCACGTCGACGGCGGTCCGGGAGCGCGACGGCAAGGCCTATGTCGCCGTCGGCCACCGGGGCGTCAACGGGCGGAGTCTGTCGCCGCGGAAGTCGCCGGGGGATGACACGATCCTGCGAATCGGCCGGGTATGCGTGTTCGACATCGCCGGTCGCCGGCTCGTCGGCAGCCACGACCTCGGGCCGCTCGTCAGCGGCGCCCATCTTCTCCTCCCCGACGACCTCGTCGTCGCCGACGACGGCAGCGTCTACGTCACCGACGCCTGCCGCCCGGTGGTTTATCGCATCCCGGCAGCGGGGCACGGCGACCCCCACGTCTTTCTCGCCGACGAACGGCTCGGGAGCGCCGCCGCCGCCGGCCAGGCCGGTGGGCAGATCGGCGGTCTGGCGATCCTCCCCAGCGGGGCGATCGTCTTCTCGAGCGCCCAGGGCCAGCTCTTCAAATGCCCGCTCGGCAACGCGCATGAGTTTCGCCCGATCGGCACTCCCCATCCCTTTCCCGGCGCCGATGCAATCACGCTCGGGCCGGAGGGGCACCTCTACCTTGCCGCCACCGATGGCGAACGGCAAGGAACCGTCGTGTGGCGATTGGCGTCGGACGACGGCTTCGAATCGGTGCGCGTCGTGGCGGTCGACCGGCATGGGGAGGACGACCGAACCGTGGCCCTCGCCGTCGCCCAGCACCGGGTCTGGGCGATCGACGGCCATCCGGAGGCTTTTGAAGCCTTCCGCCCCGACACCGCCGACTACGTGATCGCGCCGTTCTCGGGCTAGCCCGGCTCAGGCCATGCTCAGGCCATGAGGCGGTGGAAGGTGTCGAAGAGGTAGGAGGCGTCGTGCGGGCCGGCGGCCGCCTCGGGGTGATACTGCACGCTGGCGGCACGGGCCGTGCGGTGACGAACCCCCTCGATCGTGCCGTCGTTGAGGTTGCGGTGGGTGACTTCGAGCTCGGCCGGAAGTGTCGCTTCATCGACGGCGAAGCCGTGGTTCTGCGAGGTGATCTCGACCCGACCGGTCTGGAGATCCATCACCGGCTGATTGGCGCCGCGATGGCCGAACTTGAGCTTGAACGTTTTCGCCCCGCAGGAGAGGGCGAGGAGCTGATGGCCGAGGCAGATCCCAAACATCGGCACCTTGCCGACGAGGCCGCGGACGGTCTCGACGCAGCCGGTGAGCACCTCCGGATCGCCGGGGCCGTTGGAGAGGAAGACGCCGTCGGGGCAATGCGCGAGGACCTCGGCCGCGGAGACCCGGCCAGGGAGGATCGTCACCCGGCAGCCGCTGCTGACCAAATGCCGGGCGATGTTCCACTTCATCCCGTAGTCGAGAGCGATGACGTGCTTCACCGGGCCGGCGGGAGCAACGTCCGCATAGACGCCCCCCTCGGTCGGCTGCACCAACGGCGTGGCTGACTCATCGAGCGGCTGCGCCCAATCGCTCTCCCCCTTGGGCATCACCTCGGCGACGAGATCGCGGCCGACGAGCGCCGGAGCCGAGCGGGCCATCTCCACGAGCTTCACGCCGTCGAGGATCTCGCTCGAGATCACGCCGGTCATCGCACCGCGGATCCGCAGCCGACGGACGAGGGCCCGGGTATCGATCCCCGACAGCCCGATCACGCCGGCACTGGCGAGGTAATCCTGGAGCGATCCGGTGGCGGTGAAGTTGCTGGGAATCCGGCTCACCTCACGGACGACGAAGCCGGCCATGTGAATCCCGGCGCTCTCGACGTCGTCCCGGTTGACGCCGTAGTTGCCGATCTGCGGCGTCGTCATGCAGAGGATCTGACCGCGGTAGCTCGGGTCGGTGAGGATCTCCTGGTAGCCGGTCATCGAGGTGTTGAAACAGACTTCCCCCGACGACGTCCCCCGGCCGCCGAACGACTCGCCGAAATAGACCGTTCCGTCTTCAAGCGCGAGCGCCGCACGTGCCACAAGCCGCCTCCTCCAGAGTTTCCGACGGGGACTTCGAACCGCTTCTGCCCGAATCGTACCATGGCCCACGCGGCTGTCAGGCGGGGCCCGCCGAACCCGCGGGCGCAGGGCCACCGCAGCCGGCCGAACCGGCGGAGGGGCCTCTGCCTGCCGCGAATCGCAGCTCAGTTGGCGGGGGTCGGCTGCGGCTCCGGGGCCGGATCCTCGACCGCGGCCTTTTCCGCCTCGGTCAGCTCCAGGCCATCGACCGGGCTGCCATCCTCGTCGAGCTTCCCAGCCGCCCACAGGGTGCCTCGGGTGACGAGCCCGAGGAACTCCGGCGTCGCTGTCGTCTCGGCGTAGTGGCCGATCGTCGTCCCGAAGACGCGGGTCTTGCCGAACTGGTTGGTCCAGATGCAGGTCTGCATGGCGTTGCGGTCGGTGCTCATCGCCTCCCCGAGCGGCGTGGCCGTCGGCCACACCTTGTCGGAGTAGTAGAGCTCCTCCTTCGGCACCTCCCACTCCAGCGGCAGGCCGGTGAGGATCGGGTGCTTCCCCTTGAGCTTGCAGGTGTAGGCGTAGTGGGCGCCGTGGCCGGGGGAGGTGATCCCGCAAAACTTGAACCAGTCGTCGTTGCCGACCCGGTAGCAGTGCATCGCGCAGTGCATGAGGACCGCCGGCACCCCCTTCTCATGCTCGGCGAGGATCTTTTTCAGGAAGGCCGGATCCTTGACGTCGGAGAAGCACTCGTTGTGGAAGACGACGTCATAGCCCTTCGACCAGTCGGGCTTGTCGTAGATCGAGATCGGGTGGTTCGTCGAGGTGCCCCCCTCCTGCACGACCGTCGTGCGGATCCGCGCCCGGGCCGCCATCCCCTTGGCGATGAGCACCTTCTGGGCGTCGTAGTCGTGGCAACACCCGCCGGTGATGTAGAGCACCTCGAGCGGCCGGTCTTTCCCGGCAGGGGGCTCGGCGGCCGAAGCGGCCGGGGCAAAGGCGACGAAAGAGGCGACCAGCGCCCACGAAACAAGGCCACGAAGGCGAAGCATGAAGAGTCCTCCAGAAGGGTGGCGGAGAATACCACGGCGGCCATCGGCCCACCCGCCAGCCGGCGTTGGAGCGACCGCCAACTGCCGTCGGGACACTCTGGCACGCGGCGTACTAACTGTCGGGCGATTGATCCGATCTGCCTGTCGCAGCGGCGGTTGCGCGCAATCCCGTGAAAATCCTGGCCGCCTCGCTTGACCACCGGTGGTATAATGGGACCGTCGCCGAGTCGTGGCCGAGAGGCCGCGAACGGGGGAACCAACCGGTGTGGTCGATCGCCCTTGCGAGGCGGCGGCCAAACCCGGGGCGTAGGTTCACGCGAGTGAACCGGGGTACTTTCAAGCCCTAGCCCGTCAGCTAACCCCGTAGGCATGGTCGGACGCGGTGTCCGACCCGAATTGAAAGGGCACTCTTTCGCTCCCCGCAGGAGCGCGAAGGCCCTGGGTTTGCTACGGGCGTCGGTCCTCCCGGTGGCCTTCTTCACGGCCCCCGGTCCGGATTCCGACGCCGGAGGGCTTCTCACGTGTCTGTCCATGATTCCCTCACGGGAATGGTCTGTCTCGCGGTCCGTTCCTCGGACCTTTCCCCGCTGATCCCGACAGCGCTCCCCCTCGGGGCACTGTCGTTCTTCCTCACCTGGCTGCCGGTGTGGATCGTGGTCGGCGCGGCGGTGTTGTTCTGGCTCTGCTTTCGCTGGATCCCCAACGACCGGATCGGCGTCGTGGAGAAGTGGTGGTCGATGGCCGGCAGCGTGCCGGAGGGGCGGATCGTCGCCCCGGCCGCCGAGGCTGGCTACCAGGCCGACATTCTCCGCGGTGGCCTCCACTTCGGATGGTGGCGGTGGCAGTACGCCATCCACACCGTGCCGCTCGTGAGCATTCCCGAGGGGAAGATCGGCTACGTCTTCGCCCGTGACGGCGAGCCCCTTCCCCCCAGCCAGACGCTCGCTCGGGTCGTCGACTGCAACAACTTCCAGGATGCCCGCGGCTTCCTCGGCCTCGAGTCGGTCGCCGACGCCACGGCTGGCCGGATCGTGGCCGGCCAGAAGGGCCGCCAACGGGCGATCCTCCGCGAAGGTGTCTATGCGATCAACCCGGCGCTGTTCACCGTGATCAGCGAGAACGCCGTCTTCGCACTCAAAAGCGTGCAGACCCGTGCCGAGCAGGAGTCGCTCGGCCGCTGGCTCGCCGAACTCCGCGCTGCCTCCGGCTTCGATCCGGTCGTCGTCGGCAAGGGAACGGCCGTGGCGGCGATTCCCGACCACGACGCCGCCTTCGTCCCGACGGAGGCCCCCGCTGATTCGCTGGCGATCGTCACCGTCCACGACGGCCCGTCGCTCGCTCCGGGCGAGATCATCGCCCCGACCGTCGGCGGCGATCTCACCGACGCCAATTATCACAACAACTACCAGGATCCGGAGGCCTTCCTCCGCGCCGGTGGCCGCCGCGGCCGCCAGCACATGCCCCTCACCGATGGCACCTACTTCGTGAACCGCTGGTTCGCGACGGTGGAGATGATCCCGAAGACGGTCGTGCCGATCGGCTCGGTGGGCGTCGTCGTCAGCTACATCGGCCGCACCGGCAACGACATCTCGGGCGCCACCTTCCGCCACGGCGAACGGGTCGCCGAAGGGGAGCGGGGCGTGTGGGAGCGGGCCCTTGGCCCGGGCAAATACGCTTTCAACACCTACTCGGGCAACGTCGTGCTCGTGCCGACGACGAACTTCGTCCTCCACTGGGTGACCGGCCGGAGCGAGTCGCACCGCTACGACGAGAGCCTCAAGTCGATCGACCTGGTGACGAAGGATGCCTACGAGCCGTCGCTCCCCCTCTCGGTGGTCGTCCACATCGACTACCAGCGAGCGCCGAGCGTCATCCAGCGGTTCGGCGACGTCCAGCGTCTGATCACGCAGACCCTCGATCCGATGCTCTCGGCCTACTTCCGTGACATCGCCCACAAGAAGACGATGCTCGAGCTCCTCCACGACCGCGACCTGATCCAGGCCGAGGCCCGCAAGGAGCTCCACGCCAAGTTCCACGAGTTCGACATCGAGTGCGTCGACGTCCTCATCGGCAAGCCGGAGACCGGCAAGGATTCCGGCAAGATCGAGACGCTCCTCGACCAGCTCCGCGAACGGCAGCTCTCCGTCGAGCAGCTCGAAACCTTCGAGCGCAAGCGGGTGGCCTCGGAGAAAATGCGTCTCCTCGCCGAGGCGCAGGCCCAAGCGACGATGCAGACGCAGCTCACCAACGCCCGCGTCGAGGCGCAGATCGCCGAGCAGCAAGGCGAGGCCGATCTGTTCCGGGCCCGCAAGTCGGCCGAGCAGATGGTCGTCATGGCGGAGGCGGAGCTGTCGCGGTCGCGCCTCCAGGCCGAGCAGCGAGTGCTCCTCGCCGAGGCCGATTCACGACAGAAGGAACTCGAGGGGCGTGGCGAGGGGCAGAAGGTGATGCAGGTCGGCCTCAGCGAGGCCGCCGTCCAGCTCAAGAAGATCTCGAGCTACGGCGACCCGCGCCTCTACGCCTTGGCCGAAGTGGCCGACAGCCTGTCGGCGAGCGTCCAGCCGCTGGTCCCCCAGCGCCTGTTCGTCTCCGGCGGCGGTGACGGCAAGGGGGATCAGGCAAGCGGCCAGGGCATGCTCGGCCTGCTCGTCAATCTCCTCGTCGCCGAGAAGAGCGGCCTGGGGGGCGTCGGCATCGACGACGCCGACCCGCTCAAGCGGTTCGCCGACCGGATGTCGGAGCAGGTCCTCGAAACAATGGCCGCCTCGGGCGGCAAGGAAACGCGGCCGGTCGATCAGCCGGCTGCAAAGTGACCGGGGCACCGCCACGGCGTGTGGCCCGGTGACTGCAGGCTGCCGGGGGTGTTTTCGCTCACCCCCGGCAGCTTTTTTTGGTGGCTGTCGTGGGGAGCTCGGGGTTGCCCGCGCCCTCTCGCTCCCATTCCGTTCAGGTCGTGTTGTAGGCCCGCAGCCGCCCGGCCGTCGCCTCGCGGGTGAACTTGTAGAAGTGCCAATGGGTCACGCACCGGCTCATGAACTGCGCGAAGCCGACGATCCCGCGCCTGCCGACGACGCGGGTCTTGACGAAGTGGCGAGCGTAGACCGACCCGACCGAAAACAGCGAGCCGTCGCGGACGAGCGTCTTCACCATCGCCCACAGAAGCGCCAGGGCATAGAAGAGCGTGGGAACGTGCTTTCCCTCTCCTGCCTTGCGGCAGATCTCCGCCCGCCGGCTGACGTACGACGCCGAGTCGTAGACGCGTGACGACCGCTCGAGATAGGCCTGTGGCGTGTAGAGCCGGGTGACGAGATCCCAATAGCCCTGACGGAGCTCGTCTCGCGTCATCTGCTTGGGGATGATGTTGAGGCTCGGGTCCTCCGGCACCAGCCGCCCCTCGCGCTCGAGGCGCTCGTAGAGGGGCGTCCGCGGGATCGCCTGGAGCATCCCCACCATCGCCAGAGTGATGCCGTTGTCCTGGATGAAGCGGTACTGATCCTCGAAGATCGCCTTGTCGTCGCTGTCGAAGCCGACGATGAAACCGGCGTTGATGTCGATGCCGGCCGCCTGGATCCGGGCGAGTTTGGCCTCGAGCGAATCACCACGCACGTTCTGGAACTTTTTCGTCTCCTGGAGCGACGCCATCCGCGGCGTCTCGATGCCGATGAAGACGCTGCGGAAGTTCGCCCGATAGAGGAGATCGAGGAGCTCCTCGTCGTTGGCCAGATCGATGCTCGCCTCGGTCGTGAGCCGGAGCGGATAGCCGTGCTCCTCCATCCACGGCACGATCCACTCGAGGAGCGCCTTGGCCTTCTTCTGGTCGCCGATGAAGTTGTCATCGACGATGAAGGCGGAGTGGAAGCCGGCCCGACGGAGATCGTCGAGCTCGGCGATCAATTGCTCGGGCTTCTTCACCCGTGGCTTGCGGCCGTAGATCACGATGATGTCGCAAAACTCGCACTGGAACGGGCAGCCTCGCGAATACTGCACCGCGGCCGAGGCGTAGCGGTCGACTTTCAACAGGTCGAACCGTGGCCGGGTGACCGTCGTCATATCGGTGGGCCGCTCCTGCTCGTAGCGGGTCGCCGTCTGGATGCCGTGGGCGACGTCGTGGAGAAATCCCGGCCAGGTCGTCTCCGCCTCGCCGATGAACGTCACGTCGCACAGCCCGGCGAAGAACGCCTCGTCGACCGAGACGAGCGGACCGCCGACGACCGTCATCGGCGGGAGCGTGGCGAGGCGATCGAGGATCGTCTTCATCCGTTCCTTCTGGACGATCATCCCGGTCACGCCGACGATGTCGAAGCGGGCCATCGCTTCCCAGTCGATCTCCTCGACGTTCTCGTCGACGAGGACGACGTCGTGATCGCCGCACATCCCGGCCAGCGCCGAGAGGGCGCCGGAGATCATCGTGCTCCGCTTGTCGCCCGGATACATCGGCAGGGCGAAATCGAAGCCCCAGTAGGAGGGCTCGAAGCGGGGGTTGATGAGGCAGATCGAAAGCTTGCGGCCGGTGGCAGCGGAGACCGATGCGACCCCACAGTCAGCATCGATCACGGGGAGAGACTCGGCCATCGTCGCGGGCATGATGCGCTCCTGGTCCTTGGGGGACACTCCGGAGTGCTCATTCCGGCGCGTGAGCGTGAGCGTAGGCGATCCCCCCCTACGGTCCCTAGGCCATTAATGGGCCATTCCTTGCGAATAATCCGCTGAATCCCCGCCCGTGACGGGGCCAGGCGCCGGAGCGCGTGATTCCGGGTGGACGGCCACGTGCGTTATTCTTGGCCCCGGCAACGCCGCGGCAGCGGCTTCGGCCGGTTCGACGCCGTGTGTTTCACCGCCCGCTTTTGGAGTCCGCCATGCGTCCCGGTCTCGCCTCCCTCGTGGTCGTGGTGATGGTCATGGTCATGGTCATGGGTTCGGTGTTCCTCTCCACCGGCACGGCCGCCGAGCCGGCGGCGAAGCGGCCTCTGGAGATCGAAGACCTGTTCCGCTTCCTCCGCGTCGCCGACCCGCAGATCTCCCCCGACGGGAAGCAGGTCGTGTGGCAGGTGACGACGGTCAACCCGGAGGCCAATGGCAGTGCCACGGGCCTGTGGATCGCCCCGGCCGACGGCTCGGCCCCGCCTCGGGCGTTAACGGTCGCCGAGGGAAAGACGAGCGATACCCGACCGCGGTGGTCGCCCGATGGATCGACGATCCTCTTTCAGTCCAACCGCACCGGTTCTTCGCAGCTCCATGTCGTGCCCGCAGCGGGGGGAGCTCCGATGCGACTCACGAACATCGCCACCGGCGCCGAGGCCGCCGCCTGGAGCCCCGACGGCAGCCGGATCGTCTTCGTGTCGGCCGTCTATCCCGACTCCAGCACGCTCCCCTTCGCCGAGAGCGACCGCTTGAACGCCGAGCGGGAGAAGGCGATCGCCGAGGATCCGGTGAAGGCGAGGGTCTTCACCCGCCTCTTCTTCCGCCACTGGGACGAGTATGTCGGCGACAAGCGCCGCCACCTGTTCGTCATCGATGCCACCGGCGGCGGCTGCCGCGACATCACCCCCGGCGACCGTGACGCCGCACCGACGAGCAAGACCTTCTCCGTCGCCGAGGACCATGCCTTCACCCCCGATTCCCGGCACGTCGTGTTCACCGCCGTGCCGGCGGAAGGGGAGGCTTGGAGCACCAATCACGATCTCTGCCGGGTGTCGATCGAGAACACCTCGACCGATTGGGAAAGCCTCTCCGCCGCTAACCCGGCCGCCGACGGCGGACCGCGTTTCAGCCCCGACGGGAAACGCCTCGCCTGGAGGGCGCAGAAGCGGCCGGGCTACGAGGCCGACAAGTGGGACGTCCTCGTCGCCGACGTAAGGCCCGACGGCACGCTCGTCGGCAGCCCGAAAAATCTCACGAGCGCAGCCAATGTCTCCGTCGGCGAGATCGCCTGGCTCGAGGATGCCGATTTCAAACCCTACGTCGCCTTCCTCTACGAGGAGAAGGCCTCGAGCTTCCTCGGCAAGGCGTTCCTCGATTCCCGCGGCGTCCAATTCGACCGCTTCTGGCCCGGCGCGCTCACCGGAATCTCAACGAGCGGAATCGCGGCCGCCTTTCAGGTGGTGCGGATGGACTCCCCGGCGGAGGTGTTCGTCGTTGATACGGTCGACGCCGGGGGCCGCGGCACCTCGGCCCGCATCCCGGTGAGCCGGGCCAACGACCGGCTCCTTGCCGGCCTCGATCTTCCCCGCCCCCGCTCGGTGAACGTGCCGGTGGAAGGGGGCGTGGAGATGCAGATGTGGGTCCTCGAACCGCCGGGCTTCGACGCCACGAAGAAGTGGCCCGTCGTCTATCTCGTTCACGGGGGCCCGCAGGGCGCCTGGGAGGACGGCTGGAGCTACCGCTGGAATCCGGAGCTGTGGGCCGCCCGCGGCTACGTCGTCGTCATGCCCAACCCGCGCGGGTCGACCGGCTTCGGCCAGGCTTTCGTCGACGAGATCACCGGCGACTGGGGGGGCAAGTGCTACCGCGACCTCGTCGCCGGCCTCGACGCCACGGTGCAGCTTCCGTACGTCGATGCCGAGAGGATCGCCACGGCCGGGGCGAGCTTCGGTGGCTACATGATGAATTGGTTTGCCGTCAACGACATCGCCCCCCGCTTCCGCTGCCTCGTCACCCACTGCTCGGTGTGGAACTTCGAGAGCATGTGGGGGACGACCGAGGAGCTGTGGTTCGACGAGAACGACCACGGCGGACTCCCCTGGGAACAGCCGGGCCGCTACCGCGAGTTCAGCCCGCACGTGCGGGCGGGCGAGCTCGGCCGCCACAAGACGCCGATGCTCGTGATCCACAACGATCTCGACTTTCGCTGCCCCATCGGCCAGGGGCACGAGCTGTTCACGTCGCTCCAGAGGCAGGGGGTGGAGAGCCGGTTCGTCAACTTCCCCGACGAGGGGCACTGGGTGAACAAGCCGCGCAACGCCCGCCGCTGGCACGAGGAAGTCTTCGGGTGGATCGAGAAGCACTGCCCGCCGGGGCCACGCTAACATTCACCGCGTCACAGGCCACCGGCCACAACCGAGCGTCAGATGTCGCTGAGGCGTCCGGTGCTGTCGCCGAGCTTCGGAGCCGGACAGCCGAGGCCGTCGAGCATGCCGAGGTAGAGATTCGTCAGCGGCGTGTTTTTCTCATGGACGACATGCCGCCCCGGCTTGAGCACCCCGCCACCGCCGCCGGCGACGAGGATCGGGAGATCGTCGTGGTTGTGGCGATCGCCGTCACCGATGCCGCTGCCATAGACGATCATGCAGCGGTCGAGGAGCGAGCCGTCTCCTTCGCGCGTCCGATCGAGCTTCTCGAGGAGATAGGCCAGCTGCTCGATGTGGAAGCGGTTGATCCGCTGGATCTTCGCCTGCTTCGTCGCATCGCGGCCGTGATGGGAGAGGTCGTGGTGTCCCTCGGGGACGCCGATGAACGAATAGCTCTTGTTGCTCCCCTCGTTGGCGAACACGAAGGTCGAGACCCGCGTCGTGTCGGTGAGGAAGGCGAGGACGAGCATGTCGGCGAGGATCCGCAGGTGCTCCTCGTACCGCTCCGGCGGCCCCTCGGGACGCGCCATGCCGAGATCCTGCGGCGAGACGACGCCCTTGGAGAAACGCTCCAAACGAACTTCGAGCTCGCGAACGGCGGTGAAATATTCGTCGATCTTGCGGCGATCGGCGACGCCCACCACCCGATCCATCCCCCGGGCCTCTTCGCGGACGTAGTCGAGGATGCTCCGCGAGTGCTTCTCGCGCTTCACCCGAGCCTCCTCCGATTCACCGGGGCGGCCGGCGGCGAAGAGCCGATCGAAGATCAGCTTCGGATTGCTCTCCTTCGGCACCGACTGGGTGTCGCTCCGCCAGGCGATGTTCGCGGAGTAGACGCAGCTGTAGCCCGAATCGCAGTTGCCCGACTGACCGCCCCCCTCGGTGCCGATCTCGAGCGACGGCAGCCGCGTGTGGCGGCCGAGATGGGCCGCGGCGATCTGATCGACCGAGACACCGGCACGGATGTCGGCCCCGGCCGTCTTGCGGGCCTGGGTGCCGGTGAGGAACGTCGCCAGGGCGCGGGCATGGTCGCCGGCGCCGTCTCCATTGGCCTCGGCCTTCTTCTGCGCCAGGTGGGAGTGGATCGAGAACTTCCCATACACCCCACAGAGCGGCTCGAGGGTCGCAGGGAGATCGAAGCCGGCCCCGGCCTGCTTCGGCGTCCAATCCTCCATGTGCACCCCGTTGGGGACGTAGAGGAAGGCCGCGCGGCGGGGCGCGAGTTCGGCAGCGTCGGGGGCCGTGTCGCCCCTGGCCGCCGGGAGGACCGCGGCCGGGATCATCGCCTCGAGGAGCGGCAGGGCGACCGCCGTACCGGTTCCGCGAAGAACGGTGCGTCGGGAGATCGGCTGGGGCATGGGAAGTCCTCCTCAGGCGGGGCTTGGGGGGCCCTGGATCGATCAATCGTCGGATGCCAGGGGCCGGGAGTCAATTCCGACACTCGTGGGTGGGGGCCGGACAGCCCCGTCTCCCATCGGCGCCGCGGTGATCGTACGGTTTTCCCGATTCTCGGACGGCGGTCGCCCGCTTCGCTCAATGGTCTCTCATCGTCCGATCCGCGCCGGAGCCATCACTCCCCGGGGCCGAGGGAGGTCAGCGCGGTTGATCCGCTTCCCGCTCCCGGAAGGCGGGGCTCGTCACGATGGCCGCCACGAGCGCCGAGAATCGGTCTCCCTCGGCCTCGGTCGCGGCGGCGATCCGCTCGACAGCGCAGGCGTCGTAATACTCGAGCCCACGGCCGAGGGCGTAGGTGAACAGCTTCTCGGCGAGGCAACGGCGAAACTCCCCCCGCCGCGCCACGAGCACCTGCCGCAGTTCGGCGGGCCCGGCAAACCGGCGGCCGTCGGGCAATTCCCCCGACGGATCGACAGGCGCGCCGCCATCCTCGGTCCGCCAGGCGCCGATGGCGTCGAAGTTCTCGAGCCCGAAGCCGAGCGGATCCATGAGCTTGTGACAGGCGGCACAGGATGGGTTGGCACGGTGCTGCTCCATCTTCTGTCGGAGCGTGCCGGTGAGGGCTTCGCCGGAGGTGGGAAGCTCGGGGACATTCGGCGGCGGCGGCGGTGGCGGGGCGGCGAGGAGGTTCTCGAGCACCCACCGGCCACGCTTCACGGGGCTCGTGCGTGTCGGATTGCTCGTCACCGCCAAGATGCTCGCCTGCCCGAGGAGGCCGCCACGTTGGTCGCGGTTGACCGCCACGCGACGAAACTCGTTCCCCGTCACCCCCTCGATTCCATAGTGCTTCGCCAATCGCTCGTTGACGAACGTCGAATCGGCGTCGAGAAACTCGACGATGCTCCGATCCTCGCGGACGATCGCCCCGAAGAACTCCTCCGTCTCGCGGCGCATCGCCTGCCGGAGATCGTCGTCGAAGGACGGAAATCTGGCCCGATCGGGAGAGAACGCGGCGAGCGTCCGCAGTTGCAGCCATTGGCCGGCAAAATTGTCGACCAGCGCCCGCGACTTCGGGTCGGCGAGCATCCGCCGGGCCTGGGCGACGATCTGCTCGTCGCTGTGGAGTTCCCCGGCTGCAGCCGCCGCGGCGAGTGCGTCGTCGGGCATGCTGCTCCAGAGGAAATAGGAGAGCCTCGCGGCGATCTCGTGACCGTCGAGCCTCCGCACTTCACCCGGCGGCGGGTCGGCCTCGACAAGATAGAGGAACGAAGGAGAGACGAGCATCGCCGTCACGGCGACCTGCATCGAACGTTCGACCGTCTCGCCGGAGATCCGCGCTGCGGCGTAGATGCCGGCGAGTCGATCGACCTCGGGCGCGGTGGCAGGGCGTCGGAAGGCCCGCGACACGAGCGGCTGGAGATTGGAAACGACGGCGCCGCGCTCGGCGGCCACGTCTGGCCCAGGCGCGATCGGCGTGGCGAAGATCCGCCGGTGCGACGCGGGCAGCGCGGCCTCGACGATCCCCAGCGGGCCGACGACCGCGAGTGACTCGACGTGGAGATTCCGGTCGCGCTGCTTGGGATTCTCGGCTTCAGGGTTGTAGTAGTCGTTGAGGAACGCGACGGCGAACCTGTGCCGACCGGCCGGCACGCGCATGCGGAACTCGTACTCCTTCGGCGAGCGTCGCCGGTTGGGGACGTCGACGACCTGCTCCTCGCGCCCCGCGATCCGGAATCCCATCCGCGCCGGATCGGGACCGGCCTGATCACCGGAGGCGATCGCCCGGAACAGATATTCCCCCTCGGCAAGGAAGTCGAAGTCCTGGCCGATCTCCCCGTCCGAGCCGAGCGTTCCTCCTGCTCCCTTCTGCACCGGCGCCGACTCGAGCTCGCCGGTGACGATCGCCGCCCGGGCAACCTTCTCGGCCGCTTCGAGGGCACGCTCGAAGAGAACCGGCGGCATCGAGAGGACATCGCCGATGTTGTCGAAGCCGTAGCCGACGTCGTCGCTGGGGAAGTCGGCCGCCACCTTGACGTCGATGCCGAACAGGTCGCGGACGGTGTTGTCGTATTCCGCCCGGTTGAGGCGGCGGAGCGTCACCCGGCCGGGACGCTCTCCCAGTGAGCAGTCGGGGGTGAGGGCGACGTCGCGGATCCAGGCGGCAAGCGTCTTCCGTTCCTCGTCGGCAGGCATGGCCGAGCCCTCCGGGGGCATCACGCCCCCTTCGACCTGCCGCAGGACCTTGCTCCAGAGGGCGCGGTCGGTCGTCTTCGCCAGATCGGCGCGGCGATCATCGAGCCGAACCCCTGCCTCCGGCGTGTCGCCGGTGTGGCAGTCGTTGCAGTACCGGACGAGGAGGGGACGGACGGTGGCGTCGTAGGCGTCAGCCGGGCCGGCGGCCTGGAGACGGCCCGCGAAAAACGGGGCCACCGCGGCCGCGAGGGCCCCGAGCATGACTCCGAGCCTGCCCCTGATGGGCGTCAACGGGGCACGGCAGCGGGTGAATCGCGACGGCATCTTTCGGCTCCGAGCGAGGAAACTGCCCTCATTCTAGCCTCGCCGTGGCCGTGACGAGCGAGCGCCTCCCCGGCCGGATTCTCCCTCCCCCCGTTCAGCCAGTGCCGCAATGCGGCGGCCCGGCGCCGTCATCGCCAGCGTGCCGAGGGCCTCCCAGTCGATCCACGCCGCGCCGTCGCACCGCGGTCCTTGTCGACTCGCCTCGCAGACCGCGACGGTGACCTCGACTCGATGATGGGTGACCGTGTAGCTGCAGCGTCCGACGACACGCCGACGGCCACAGCCGAGGGGCGCGAGGATCTCCTTCGCAGGGAGCCGGGGGAAGTCCCACAATCCCTCCCACCATTCCCCCGCGCCGCGCCGGACGACGAGCACCTTCGCCCCGCGCCGAACCACGACCGCCGTCTCTTCGAGATCGATCACCTCGCGCCGCGCCGTCGACCCGGGGATCGATGCCGTCTGTCCAGTCACCAGCGCCAGGCAATACGGCGCGAGCGGACAGCGCGAACAGAGCGGGCTCCGCGGGGTGCAGATCGTCGCGCCGAGATCCATCAGCGCCTGGTTCCACTGCCCGGCGCTCCGCGACGGAAGCAGGGCGGTGGCGATCTCCCAGATCGGTCCGTCGCCGGCGGTGCCATCGAGCGGCGCGGCGTGCGCGACGAGCCGGGCGAGGACACGGCGCGAGTTGGCCTCGACGATCGGCTCGGGGCGACCGAAGGCGATCGAAGCGATCGCCCCGGCGGTGTAGCGGCCGATGCCGGGAAGCTCCCTCAGTTCCGGGGCGGTGTCCGGCAGACGCCCCTCATGATCGGCGACGATCCGCTTCGCGGCAGCGTGGAGCTGCCGGGCACGGCGATAGTACCCCAGCCCCTCCCAGGCGCGGAGCACATCCGCCTCCGGCGCCTCCGCGAGCCGCTCGACGGTGGGAAACCGCTCCATGAAGCGGCGGAAGAAATCGACGACCCGATCGACCTGCGTCTGCTGGAGCATCACCTCGCTGATCCAGGTGCGATACGGATCAATCCCGCGACGCCAGGGGAGATCACGCCCGACCCGCGTGAACCAGCCCAACAGGGCATCGTGGATCGGCGTTATCCCGGCTCGGAGAGGCGCCGGGAGTGGGTCGTCGCCGGGGGCGGGAGCCGGGCCGGCGCGACGGGGCTTCAGCCCACCGGCAGCGGGCCGGGGGGGGCGTTCACGCCGTGACGAGCGAGGCTCCTTCGCCATGACCCCTTGCCAAGTGGTGGTGGATCGTTTCCAACGAAGGTCGCCGGAATCCCCGAGCCACCGCCGTCGTGGGCCCACCCGGGTCGCGGGCAGTGTAGCCTTCCGGCCGATCTCATCGTGTTCTTCCCCCGTTCCCCGCAGCCGCAGTGCCATGTCTTCCCCGGACGATCCATCGACCGATCCTCTCCCTCCTGCCGATGGAGCCCCGCAGCGGAAGAAGAAGGACGCTCGCGCTGCCGGTCGGCCGGACGGGAAACCGGGAGGCAAGGCCGACAAGATCCTCCGTGTGGAGCGACGGACGACGACCGTGGCAGGGGAAGGAGAGATGGTGATGCTGCCGAGCCTCGCGGCTCCGGCCTGGGAGTTCATCCATCCGCGCTGTGCGCGGCGGAGACGCGAGGACATCGATGAGGTCGAGGCGATGATCGAGGCCGGCGAGTTGGACGTCGCGCGAGAGGAGTTGGTGTGGCTCCTCTCGGAGTGCCCAGACTTCCTCGAAGCCCATCTCCAACTCGGTCTGCTGGCGCTTGAAGAGGATGATCCGAAGCTCGCCCGCGGCCACTTCGGCAGGGCCGTCGAACTCGGCTTCAAGGCGCTCGAGGCGGCGGGGAACCCGCGGCCGCTCCCCTACTCGCTCCCTGGCAATCGTTCGTTCTTCGAATCGGCCAAGGGGCTCGTCCACGCCCTCCTCGAATCGGGCCGCAAGGGGATGGCCGTCGACACGGCGAAGAAGGTCGCGGCGCTCGATCCCGCCGACCCGCTCGGCCTCATCCGCCTTGCCGCGGGTGGTGGAGGAGGGAAAGCATGACGAACATGAATCTCCCCCGGACTCCGGCCCGCTTCATCGTCCTCGAGGGAATCGACGGCTCCGGAAAGTCGTCGCAGGTGGCGCCGCTCGTGGAATGGCTGCGTGGCCGCGGTCATGACGTGGTGTCCTGCCGCGACCCCGGGGCGACGCCGGCCGGCGATGCCATCCGCCAGATTCTCCTCCACCGTGAGGAGATTCCCCTCGGCCCGACGACCGAGATGCTCCTCTACATGGCAGCCCGGGCCCAGTTGGTAAGTGCCGTGATCGCTCCGGCGCTCGAGCGCGGCGCGTGGGTCGTGTCGGACCGCTACCTCCCGGCGAACATCGTCTACCAGGGGCACGCCGGCTCGCTCGATCCGGAGGTCATTCGCAGCGTCGGCGGCATCGCCACCGGCGGGATCACTCCTGATCTTGTCCTCCTTCTCGACCTCGATCCCGCCGCCGCCGCGCTCCGCCTCGATCGTCCCCTCGATCGCCTCGAAAGCCGTGGCGACGAGTTCCGGCGGCGCCTCCGCGACGGCTATCTCCGCGAGGCCACGGCGCAGCCCGACCGATTCGAGATCGTCGACGCCACGGCCGACATCGCGACCGTGGGCGCGCGAATCCGCGCAGCGGTGGAGCGGCACGTGGGGTGACGAGGACGCCGGTCGCGGTGTGGTGGCGTGTGGCGGAGTGGTCCCCGGGGAACGGTCACGATGGGCTGGCAGGGCATCGAGGGACATGACGACGTGGTCGGGCGATTCGTCTCCGCCGAAACGCGCGGCCGGATCGCCGGCACGTATCTGTTCATCGGGCCGGAGGGGATCGGCAAGGGGACGTTCGCGAAGGCGCTTGCCAAGTCGCTGGTCTGCCTCGCCCCCCGGCCCGGGCTCGTGGCCTGCGGGGCCTGCGTATCGTGCCTCCAAGCCGCTGCCGGAAGTCATCCCGACATCGACGTCATCGAGAAGCCGGAGGACCGGGCCACGATCCCGCTCGAGGCGTTCATCGGCGACCGAGAGAATCGGATGCGCGAGGGGCTGTGTTGGCGAATCCTGCTGAGGCCAGCCCTCGGGAAGCGGAAGGTGGCGATCATCCTCGACGCCGACCACCTCGCCGAGGAGGGAGCCAATTGCCTCCTCAAGACCCTGGAAGAGCCGCCGGACGGGGCCGTGATCATCCTCGTTGGCACGGCGCTCGAACGTCAGCTCCCCACGATCCGCTCACGGTCGCAGATCGTGCGCTTCGCCCCCCTCGATACGGAGATCGTCAGGCGCGTGCTCACCGCCGGGGCGAGCGACACGGCCAGTCCCGACCTGTCCGCGATCGCCGCTGCCGCCGCCCGGAGCGGAGGGAGCATCGCCAGGGCACGACTGCTGCTCGATCCGGAAATCGATGCGTTCCGTGCCAGGCTCCTCGAACTCCTCTCCGCCCGCCCTCTTCACGGCGTCGAACTCTCGAAGGAGGTGCAGGCCTGCGTCGAAGCCGCCGGGAAGGACGCCCCGCCGCGCCGTGCCCGGCTGCGAATCCTCCTCGGGGCAGCCCTCGACTTCTTCCGCGCGGCGCTGCGCCGGGACGCCACCGGCGCGGCCCCAGGCCGGGATGATGCAGCGTCTGATCCGCCCCTCGAACGGGCCGTCGCCATCTGGCGAGGAACGGGCGATGACGCGATCGACGGCCTCCGCCGGACGCTCGATGCCCTCGACGGCATCGACCGCAACGCCCATCTCCCCACGCTCGTCGATGCCTGGAGCGCGCGCCTCGAGCCCGCCATCGCTCCAGCACCTCCTCCCCCCCCAGCCTCGCGTGCCCCCCGAGCCTGACCGGCGAGCGGACCACTGCGTGGCTGTTTCGCCGGCGATCTGGCACCGGAGTCGCGTTCGCAGGGCATTTCCTGGCAATCCAGGGTGGCTAGCGAAGCTGCGCGATGTGCGGGATGTGACGCTGTCGTCCCGACCGAATCGATTTTTCCCTCCGTGCCTGTCGATCTGACGTTGAGGTCAACGTCCGGAGGCGGGGATGGCGACGGGACCGTCCTGTCCAACCCGCTCCGACCGCTCCAGGTGATCCCCTCGCGGGGACATGAGTCGGCATGTCGCAGCAGGCAGGCGGCAGGATCGTCGCGGTGGCGTTTCTCGCCAGTCTCGTCGCCTCTTCGGGCCTCGGGCTGGTGGGGCATGCCCAGCATTCGAGCCTGCGCCCAGGCGCTGAACGCCCGTCTTCGTTTCCCAAGCGCCCCTCCCCTCGGGCCGATCTGGCTGCCGAGACAGCGGCTGTCGCAGGCCCTGCGGTGTCCCCGACCAGCCGCGCCCCCGACCTCCGTTCGGGACGCCGGGTCGCCATCGGCCGCCCGCTCCTCTCCCAGCCCCACGAGAGCGCCGGCAGCCCTCGCGTGCCGCCGCCGATCGCCGGGCGCGTGGCGGTGCTCATCGCCTCACCGGCAGAAGCCCCCCCGTCAGCTTCGACCTCGGCTCCCACTCCCGCCAGGCTCCCGCTCGAAGCCTTCGATGCGTCCCCGATCCGTCCGACGGCCCGGAGCACGTCGGCTCCGACGGTGTCGCTCGTCCAGTATGGCGGCGAGGCCGACGGAGGCCTGGCCGGCCGCGTCGTCCCCTTGCTGGAATCGGGCCCCGCCACAGAGTCACGCGGGGTCGTGTCTGGCGAACGGGGCCCCGACAGCGAC
>CANGGT010000008.1 GCA_947453375.1 Planctomycetaceae bacterium | reverse complement strand
GCGGACTTTCCAGGTGGCCGACGGCGGCGGCCACCTCCCGGTCGATCTGGTCGTCTTCGACACCGCGACCGACTTCACCGGGCGGCCGGGGGTGGTGGAGTCGCTGGATCGACCCTTCAGCAGCGGCGATGTGATCGTGGGTGGCCGCCGGCCGGAGCAGGTGGGCGAGCGGTTCTCGCTGCAAGGCGTGGAGCTTGTCGTCCACGGCCGGCTGGGCCTGACGGGTGTCGGGCCCTTCGAACGGTCGCTGTTTGTCGGGGGCGATACGGCCGACCGGCTCGCCGCCGCCCGGGTGATCGACGCCGCCGGCGTGGCCCTGCCCCACGCCCCCCTCGCTGCGCCGAGCGGCCTGCTCCTGCGGCTCACGGCCGGCCGCGGCCCCGACGACCTGCGTTTCGCAGCGGCGGGGCTCACCGACGTTGCCGTCGCCACGGGCAACGGCAGCCAGATCGACGTCCGGCAGGCGGTGGCCACGCTCGGCCACAGTTCGATGGCGCTGCTGCTGGTCTGCCTGCTCGCTCCCGCCGTGCTCGTGGGCGTGGCCTACACCGGAATGCTCGCGGAGCGGCGGCGCGAACTCGGGCTCATGCTCTCGATCGGCTTGCGCAGGCTCGACGTCGTGCTGATCGTGGCAGTGGAGGCAATCGTCGCGGCGCTGGCCGGCGGACTCGCGGGCGTGCTCCTCGCGGCTGCGGTCCTCGCCGTCTTCGTCCGCACCGTCGGCTTCCTGTTCGCCCGCCGGGAGATTCCATTCGTGGTTCCCGGCCTGGTGGAATGCCTGTGGATGGGGCTGGCGAGTCTGTGCGCGGTGACCGTGGCCGCAGTCTTGGCGGCGATCGTGGCAGCGGCGATCGCCGCGGGCCGCGAGGTGTGGACGCTCGTCCGCGGGGAGGGCTCGTGACGGGGATACCGCTCCTCGAGACGCGGAACGTCGGCCTCGCCTACGCGACCGACCGCGGCCCGATCCGCGCCGTCGATGATGTGACGATCCAGGTCGCGGCCGGCGAGTGCGTGGCGATCTGCGGCCGATCGGGATCGGGCAAGTCGACGCTGCTATCCCTGCTCGGCGGGCTCGCCCGGCCGACGAGCGGCACCGTGCTCTACGCCGGCCGGCCGTGGACGGAGCTCCGCGCCACCGAGATCCAGGCCGCTCGGGCCGGCGGGATCGGGCTGTTGTGGCAGGAGAGCGTGCTCCTGCCTGGCCTAACGGCGCTCGACAACGTCGTCCTGCCACAACTCGTCGCTGGTCACCCCCGCGAAGCGGCCTGCGCACGAGCCGAGGCGTGGCTTACGCGGGTGGGAATGCGGGAGCGCTGGGACGCCCATCCCGCCGAGCTCTCCGGCGGCCAGCAGCGCCGGGTGGCGCTGGCACGGGCCCTGGCGACGGAGCCTCGCCTGATCCTCGCCGACGAGCCGACCAACGACCTCGACGCTCTCGCCGAAGCGGAGATCGTGCGCCTCCTCGCCGAGATCAGGGAAGCGGGCACCACGGCGATCGTCGTCGTGACCCACGATCCGGCCGTCGCCGCGATCGCCGATCGCCGGCTGTGGATGGAGCGCGGCCGGATCACGGACGGCTCTATCGAGGCCGTCCCTCGGCCGGCGCCACCGATCGGCCCGCCGGCGTCTTCCTCGTCGGCAACCGTCCCTCTTCAAGCCTTCGAGCCTGCTGCTCCCGAGCTCGTGCCGCAGGCGCCTGCGGTGGCGACCGCTCCCTGGCGGCGGACGCTTGTGCCGTTCGCCCTGGGGCTCGGCGTAGCGGCGGCCGCGATCGCGGGGATCGACCGGCTCGTGGCGCGCCGTCAGGAGCGCGTCGTGGAGACGATCCGGGAGCAGCGGCGGCTCGCGGAGGAGATGGCCCTCCAGGATCTCAGGGCCGACATCGACGACATCGCTCCTGACGGCCCCGATGGATTCACAGCGACGCTGTTCCTGGAAAACTTCCGGCCCGAGCGCCCGCTCCACGTGCTCGGCCCAGCGACAGGAGTGGCCGTACAGCGGGACGGCCGCTGGGAGAGCCTGACGACCGGCGCGAGCCAGGCCGCGCGGGATATCCGGCGGGTCGGGGCCGACCGCCTCCTCATACCCGTCTCCTTCGCGCTCCCGGCGGGGCCCTACGACGAGCTCCTCCGCGGCTACATCCACGTGCGAATCTCGGCGTCGCTCGTGGTCGGTGACCGGGACGATGGCACCGGCGACCTCTTCGAACGGTCCGACGCCTACTACGTCTACCTCCGCGATCCGCGGCTGACGGAGGACGCCATCCGCGCCGCCAACGGCTGGGGGGCAAAGGCAGCGGTGCCGCTGTGGATCCCGATGCCCGCGCATTGAGGCGGGCTTGGCAGATTGCGGCCAGTGATCGACCCCGGAGGTGAGGATCGTTCGTGGTGCCGGGCATTGGCGAGCGAGTCGTCGGTCGGCCTCGATCAGGCTTTCGACGGTGGGGCAGCTTGGCGCCCCCTCGGGATGGTAGGCTTCCCCTCCATGCCTGGCTCTCGTCTCAATGCCGCCTTCTACGCGAACGCGCTGGAGGCTTTCCTCCGCGCCGCTGACGATGAGGTGTATGCGCCGCTGGCAAGCCCACATGGCTACACGCTCGCCCCCGAGCAGCTTTCGGCTTGGCGGCTCCAACTGCCCATCCTCCGCGCCGCCCTCGCCGACCTTCCCGCCCGCTTCGCCGCTGCTCCCGCCCCATGGATCCACCTGGAATTCGATATCCCGCGGCTCGGCCGGCGCGTCGACGCCGTGCTCGTCACTTCCACGACCGTCATCCCCATCGAATTCAAGGTGGGCGCGAAGCAGTTCCAGCAACTCGACCACGATCAAGCCTGGGACTACGGCCTCGATCTCAAGAATTTCCATGCCCCGAGTCATGCCGCGCCGATCTTTCCGATCCTCTGTGCCACAGAGGTGCTGAAGAGCGACCGCCGCTGGAAGCCTCCCCACGCCGACGGCGTCCGCCCGCCGTTTTGCTGTAACGCCGAATCACTCGGAGGTGCCATTGTCCTGGCGTTGAACGAGGCCGCGGCGGGCACATCCGGCCTTCGGCCCTCTGCCGCTATCGACCCTGCCATATGGGGCACAGGCTCTTATTCCCCAACGCCGACCATCATCGAGGCGGCGCGGTCACTGTACGCACGCCACACCGTCCACGACATTACCCGCAGCGACGCCGGGGCGGTGAACCTTGCAGTCACCAGCGCTGCCGTGGAGCGGATCATCGCCGAGTCGCGAGCGCGGAAGCGGAAGGCGATCGTCTTTGTGACCGGCGTGCCTGGAGCCGGTAAGACGCTCGTGGGTCTGAATGTTGCCACGCGGCACGGATCACGCGACGACGCGGCCCATGCCGTCTACCTCTCGGGGAATGGGCCGCTCGTGTCGGTTCTGCGGGAGGCGCTGGCCCGCGACGATCGCGACCGGGCTCAGCGCACCGACCCGCGGGCACGGATCGGCACCAGCCGCAGTGCCGTACGGGCATTCATTCAAAACGTCCATCATTTCCGCGACGCCACCCTCCGCGATCCTTCCGCACCGGCAGACCATGTCGTTGTGTTTGACGAAGCCCAGCGCGCTTGGGACGCGCGGCAACTCGCCGGGTTCATGAAACGGAAGAAGGGGCTGCCGGGATTCACGCAGACGGAGCCTGAATTGCTCATCGGCGCGATGGAGCGGCATGCCGATTGGGCGGTTGTGGTGTGTCTCGTGGGGGGCGGCCAGGAGATCAACACCGGCGAAGCGGGGATCAGCGCCTGGCTCGACGGCGTCCGCAGCGGATTCCCAAACTGGGATGTTTTCATTTCACCGCAGCTCACCGATTCGGAGTATGCGGCGTCCGGGGCTCTTCAGGAGCTCGAGCGTTCGCGACAGGAAAAGGGTCCGGCCACCGTTTTCACGCCAGGCTCGGCTCCTTCCGCTGCCGCTGCGAACGTGGTGGTTGGCTCCTTCTCCGGGGACGCAAGCCTCCACCTGGCCACCTCGATGCGGTCTTTCCGCGCGGAAAACCTCTCCCGATTCGTCAAGGCTCTTCTCGATGGCGAGTCAGACCTGGGCCGTGAGCTTCTCACGGAGTTTCGCGATCATTACCCCATCGTGCTTACGCGGAGCATGCGAAAAGCTCGCCGGTGGATCCGCCACCAGCGGCGGGGTACTGAGCGGGCAGGCCTGGTGGCTTCCTCATCAGCTCAGCGCCTTAAACCCCACGCGATCGACATCCGGGTGAACATCGACCCTGTCCACTGGTTCTTGAGCCCCCCGAAAGACACCCGTTCCTCGCTCTATTTGGAGGACGCAGCGACGGAGTTTCAGGTGCAGGGGCTCGAACTCGACTGGACGATCGTCACGTGGGATGCCGACCTCCGGTGGCGGGGGAGCGACTGGAGCTATCACAGTTTCCGCGGGGCAGCATGGACAGACGTGAAGAAGCCGGAACGGCGGCAGTATCTGAAGAACGCCTACCGCGTATTGCTCACGCGTGCCCGGCAGGGGATGGTGATCTTCGTGCCCCCGGGCGCGAAGCGGGACCGGACGCGAAGCCCAACCTTCTACGAGGGTGTCCACGATTATCTGACGGGCCTGGGCGTCGCAGAGGTTTGATCGGCCCGGACACTTGACCCGGAATGGTGAACGACGGCGACGGGCGCACGGAACCCACGGCCGAAATCCCACCCTCACCGGAGAAGAACTCGGCGGACTTCGTCCCTGGACGGCTAAGATCAAAGGTCAGGAGACCCCGCCATGCCAAGCGAAGCCAAGTGCCCGTTCTCGTCCGCTCCCCAGGCCGACCCGTCGAAGGGCGTTTCGAACCGGGAGTGGTGGCCGCAGCAGCTCCCCTTGAGGATCCTCCAGCAAAACCCGCCGGCGATCGACCCTTTTGGGGCCGGCTTCGATTATTCCTCAGCGTTCAAGACCCTCGACTTGGCCGCCTTGAAGGCCGATCTCCGCACGCTGATGACCTCGTCGCAGCCTTGGTGGCCGGCCGACTATGGCCACTACGGGCCGTTCTTCATCCGCATGACCTGGCACGGCGCAGGGACCTACCGGATCCACGACGGCCGTGGCGGCGCCGGCGCCGGGATGCAGCGGTTCGCACCGCTCAACAGCTGGCCCGACAACGCCAATCTCGACAAGGCGCGCCGGCTCCTCTGGCCGATCAAGCAGAAATACGGCCGGAAGATCTCGTGGGCCGATCTCCTCGTGCTCACCGGCAACGTCGCTCTGGAATCGATGGGGCTCGCCACCTTCGGCTTCGGCGGAGGCCGGATCGATGCCTGGGAGCCCGACGAAACGTACTGGGGGCCGGAGAAGACCTGGCTCGGTGACGAGCGGTACAGCGGCGATCGCCAACTCGCCAATCCGCTCGCCGCCGTCCAGATGGGACTGATCTACGTCAATCCGGAAGGGCCCAATGGCGTGCCCGATCCGGCCGCTTCCGCCCGCGACATCCGCGAGACGTTCGCCCGGATGGCGATGAACGACGAGGAGACCGTCGCGCTCGTGGCCGGCGGCCACACCTTCGGCAAGACCCACGGCGCCGCCGAAGCGAGCCATGTCGGCCGGGAGCCTGAGGGAGCGGCGCTCGAGGAGCAGGGCCTCGGCTGGAAGAACAGTTACGGCACCGGCAGCGGCAACGACACGATCACCAGCGGCCTCGAAGGCGCCTGGACCCCCACGCCAACCACCTGGGACTCGAGCTACTTCGACATGCTCTTCGGCTACGACTGGAAGCTTTCGAAGAGCCCGGCCGGCGCTCATCAATGGATCCCGACCGACCCCGCCGCTGCGACGATGGTCCCCGATCCCCACGATCCGGCGAAGCGGCACCCGCCGGTCATGCTCACGACCGATATCGCCCTCCGGGTCGATCCGATCTACGAACCGATCGCCCGGCGTTTCCACGCCGATCCGCAAGCCTTTGCCGATGCCTTCGCGAGGGCCTGGTTCAAGTTGACCCACCGCGACATGGGGCCGGTCTCCCGCTATCTCGGCCCCGAGGTGCCCACCGAAGTGCTCCTGTGGCAGGACCCGCTTCCCTCCGTCACGCACCCCCTCGTCGACGCGGCCGACATCGCGCATTTGAAAGAAGCCATCCTCGCGTCGGGGCTCTCCATCCCGGCGCTCGTCTCGACGGCCTGGGCTTCGGCGTCGACCTTCCGCGGCAGCGACAAGCGCGGCGGGGCCAACGGCGCCCGGGTCCGCCTCCTGCCCCAGAAGGATTGGGAAGTGAACGATCCGCCCCGGCTGGCGGAGGTGCTCGACACCCTCGAGGGGATCCAGACCCGTTTCAACGGCGCCCAAGTCGGTGGCCAGATCGGCGGCAAGAAGGCCGTGTCGCTCGCCGATCTGATCGTTCTCGGGGGCTGTGCGGCGGTTGAACAGGCTGCCAGGAACGCTGGCCACGACGTTCAGGTGCCGTTCCGCCCGGGGCGAACCGATGCCACCCAGGCCCAAACCGATATCGGCGCCTTCGCCGTCCTCGAGCCGGCCGCGGACGGGTTTCGCAATCATTCCCGCCAGGGATCAGGGATGACCACCGAGCACGCGCTCGTCGATCGGGCCAACCTCCTCACGTTGAGCGTCCCCGAGATGACCGTTCTCGTCGGAGGGATGCGCGTGCTCGATACGAACTCCCCGCCGTCTTCCCTCGGCGTCTTCACCACGCGGCCCGGGGCGCTGACGAACGACTTCTTCGTCAACCTTCTCGACATGGCCACGCAGTGGGAGCCGGCGACGGAGGCGCGGGAAACGTTCGTGGGCCGCGATCGCACGACGGGCGAGGTTCGCTGGACCGGCAGCCGCGTCGATCTCGTCTTCGGCTCGAATGCCCAGCTCCGCGCCGTCGCCGAGGTCTATGCCAGCGACGACGCGGCGGAGAAGTTTGCCCACGACTTTGCCGCCGCCTGGGCCAAGGTCATGGATCTCGATCGCTTCGACCTCGCCTGAACACCCTCACAACTTCAAGCCCCACACCTCCCCGCGGGCACGGTTGCGGGGGATCGGGCGGAGCCGCTCCAGGGCCGCAGCCGCGGGCGCGACGATCACCGGTGTGAACGTCCCCCCATGGGCCGTGGCGATGATCGCCAGATTGCGATCGTGCCCCTGCTGCTCGCGGAGCTTGTCCGGATTGACCTCCCCCGTACGCCGGTCGAGGACGGTCTGCTGCATCCCGAAGGTGTGGACGACCGCGCCGCCGAAATCCGCCCCCTCGAGCCGATCGACGACGCTCGCACCGAACTCGCCGTCGGAGAGGAGATAGACCACCTCCGCCCCGAGGGCCGCGGCCTGTTTCACCGCCTCGTTGATCCCCTGCCCCCCGCGACACATCTCGACCGAGCCGAGCCAGGCCCGCAGCTTCTTCTTGTTCTCCGCCGTCGCCGGCTGAAGCCCCTCCACGGCAACGGGATGGAAGAGTGGATAGGCCGCGTCGCTGGCAAAGATCACGAAGAACGACTGATCGGGCTTGAGGGCGTCGACGGCCCGCGCGAGCTCCTCGAGGACGACGTGAAAACTGCCGTCCCGATGGCTGTTGGAATTGTCGCAGATGAAGCAGACGCTGCGCCCCTGCCCGGCACGGCCGAAGAACGTCGCGGGGGGCCGACCTGCCGCCGCAGCCCCTCCGGGCCCGCCCCCGGCCGGTTTGGCGTCCCCAGCCCCGCCGATCTCGGCGAGCATCGCAGCGGGATCGAGCGCGTCCATCGCTCCTCGGGCATCTTCGGCGAGCGTCTGCGCGTCGAGCAGCGGCTCCGATGGCGCAGGCTCGAGGAGCGCGAGCGGTTCCACGTCGGTCGGCGCCGCTTCCGCCAAAAGTTCCACCGGCTCGATCGGCTGCGTCGGAGAGTCGATCGCGATCAAGGCCGCCTCCTCGAAGGCTGGCTCTGCCGCATCTCCGACCGTGAGCGCCAGGCGAATCGGCTTCGCCTCCACCACCACGAAGATCGTCGCCAGCCCGAACAGCGCGACGAGATGCACGAGGACGCTTGCGAGCACCGGGCCCACGGCCCGCTTCCGAACGCTTCGCTTCCCGGCGCCGTGCGGCACGACGCGACCGATGCCGCTCGGTCGGCCCCGACGGCCAGTCGCCCTGAGGACTGGCCTTGGATTCTCGTCGAGGGATTCGGGCTCGGGCTTGGCCCTGCTCCCTCTCGTGCTCCCTCTCCTGCTCGCTCTCCCGGACTCGGGCTCGGCTTCGGAGGGAGCACCGACGTGACTTCGAGGGGAGAGGTCGCTCGTCGCCGGGAACGGATTGCGCCGCGTTTGCCGGCGACCGGTTCCCCGGTTCGACGGCTCGCGGCTGGCGACCACAGCCGCCGCCTCCAAGGCCAGATCCGCGGCGGCCTCAGCGACGCAGGCCACACCGTCATCGCTCCGCGGCGCCGCAACCCGCTGTCGCTCCTTGGTCAGCCGGGCGAGTTCCCCCGCCCGTTCGCCGATCCGCCGCCCCAGATCAGCGAGCTCCTCGAGTACCTTCGCGATCCGCCCGTCGTCCCGGTCCATCTCCGCACCTCGCATGCTTCTTCATGCCCGGTCGCCCACCACCCGTTCGTGGACTATACGCGCGTACATTCTCGTGTCAAACCCGCGCCGGACGGCCGCGAAACGCCCCCGATCGCTCCTCGGGCGGCTCGACTTGCGTCCATGAAACCCCCCCCACGCTCGTGCCGACGCCCACGCGCCGAAGCGATTCGGCTGGCTCGAGTTTGTCGACGAGAACGGCGCCCGATGAGCAGGACGGCTACGCCGGTCATCGCCAGGGCGAGCATTCCTGGTTCTGGCACCGCCGCCACGAACAGGCCCGTCTGGCCGTAACCGCCGATGTTCGTCCTCGGATCGAGGAGATACCGATCCCTGACGACGGCGTAGAGCGTGTTCTCTCCCCCATTCACGAAAGCGGTTCCCTGAAACCGGTGGAGGCGATTGAGGTTTCGCTGCGCCGTGCCTATCTGCGACCCCCCCGCGATCGACGGCAGGAGCGTCTCCCAACCGGTGATCTCCCCATTGACGAAGAACGACACTTCGTTGTCTGCCGTGGCCGTGAGGTCGAAAGGGACCATGCCCGCCTCGGTGGCGGTGAAGGTGGTCGCGTAGATCGTCGTGTAGTCGGACTGCGGCCCCCGGGCCGGCGGTAAGAGCGAGTTGGTCGTTGTCAGACTGAGCCCGACCCAGCCTGCTCCAGCGATGCCGTCGGCACCGTTGCACCAGGTCGACGGCACATGGATCCCACCCCGTCGACCGGAGAAAACAGCTGCTTCATAGGGGATGATCGGGGGCACGGAGGGAAGAGCGACGACCCGCCAATACGGATCGATCGGATCCGACGGGGCACTCGGCGCGAGCGACGCCCGCGACGACACCACCGGCACAACCCCTTCGCCGGTCCGATGGATGCCAGTCACGATCGGCGTTGCCGACGCTGTCGACGTGAGTGTCGACACGAGCACGAGCATCGCTCCCGCCAGACGCTGCCAGCAGGAAAGCCGTTCACCGATCCGACGGAGGATCGGGGCAGTGGGGGGGTTCACTGGGAACTCCTCGGGAAGACCACGCCGCCGGTGAGGGCGCGCAGGGGAGACGGTGGGGCCACGACAGCAGGGCCCGACCGCCAAGCAAGGCGGTCAGTCCCGGGTCGGCCTACGCTCCACCCCGGTTCCGCCGGGGGCGGACGCCGTAGCAGCACGTCTTCCGAGAAGTGGATTCCGGGCCGGAATCACGGCTGACGACGCCACTCGAGGGGAGCGTCGGCAGGGGGTATGCCGGTTCGGGATCCGGGGAAACATTCGCCGCCGTGGGGGGGGCGATCAAGGAGCCTCACCGGGACAGGGCGATTTGCCTTGCCCCGCGACCGGACACCTGTGACGTTTGTCAGCAACGCATGCGTCGCGGAATCCCGATCGTCACGCTCCGCGGGATCGGAGCGTTCACCGGGCCTGTGCGGCTACCGCCGGAGTGCCCCGAACGAACGCTCGGTCGCCTCCCAAACCGTGAGGCTCGGGGCATAGCCGAGCTCCCGGCGGGCAGCGGAAAGGTCGAAATAGTGGTCGGTCGCCATCTCCTCCGCGAGAAAGCGCGTCAGGGGGGGATCGGAGCGCAGCCGGCACGTTCGCCACGTCGTCTCCGCTGCCGTCGCCAAGGCCCGCGCCAGCCGGGCGGAGATCTTCCGCCGCACCGGGGCAACCCCGTGGAGCTCGAGAACCCTCGCGATCCAGCCCCACAGCGGCACCGGCGTGCCCTGGCTGATGAAATACGCCCTTCCCCCGGCCGACGGCCGTTCATCGAGCGCGGCAGCCGCGAGCACGTGGGCTTCGACGCAATCGTCGATGAAGGTCAGATCAACGAGGTTGCTGCCATCACCGACCTGCACGAGGCGGCCGGCCCGGGCACGGGCGAGGATCGTCGGAACGAGGTTCGTGTCGCCGGGGCCGAAGATGAGATGCGGCCGCAGCGCGATCGAGCGCAAAACAGGGCCGTGGGCCGCGAGCACCGATCGCTCGGCCTCGGCCTTCGTCTCAGGGTAGAAAGCCTCGAAATGGGCCGGGTAGGGCTGCGACTCATCGACCCCGCGCAGGCCGGACGACGTCGCCACCACGCTCGGCGAGGAGGTGAAGACGAGCCGCGGCACGCCGGCCTCACGGCAGGCGGCGATGACGTTGCCGGTCGCGACCACATTGCCGGCCCGGAACGCCTCCCTCGGCCCCCACATCTTCACGTGCGCCGCCGTGTGAAACACGCACCCCGCGCCGGCAAAGTGCTCGGCGAGCGTCGAGCCAGCCACCGGGGCAGAGAGATCGTGGCAGACCGTCCGGATCCCCGCGGCGGCCAGGCTGGGGGACGGGCGCCTCGCGAGGGCGATGACGTCATGGCCGAGAGCATGAAGGCGGCGGCAGAGGGCCGAGCCGACGAAGCCGCTTCCGCCCGTGACGAGCATCCTCATGCTTGCCCGGCGCTCCCGGGGACAAGTGGATCGAGGTCGACGGCCGGCTGCGTGGCGGCCCAGATGCCGAGCTTGTCGCGGAAGATCTTGGCGTTGTGCCGGGCATCGACCGGGAACGACGGATGGAAGTAATAGCGGCGGATCGGCGCCGTCACCGGATCGGCAGCTGCAAGCGAGCCCAGTTCCTCGGCGAGACGACGCCTCGCGCCGGCAGCGAGGGGCCAATGCTCGCTCGTCGGCTCGACAACGAGCGCCGCCACCCCATCGACCCCGACCAGCGCCGATCGGCTCACGGCCGGATGACGGTTGAAGACATTCTCGACCGGAACGCTGTGGAACACGCGGCCTGGAGTGACGACCATGTGGACGCGACGGCCGCAGAAATAGAGCTGGCCGGTGGCGTCGAGGTAGCCCATATCACCCATCCGATGCCAGACCCGGTCTCCCTCGACGACCTTGCCGGCCGCGGTCGCCTCGGGGCGGCGGAGATATTCCCGGCTGACGGTGGCGCCGCTGACGACGATCTCGCCGATCTCCCGTTCGGCACAGTCGACGAGCGTCTTGCGGCCGGTGCCCTCGACGGGGCGGACGATCCTGAGTGTGACGCCTTCGATCGCACGCCCAACCGGCGTGCCCTGCTCGCCGGTCAGCGCCATCACCGGAGTCTGCTGGCGGAGCTCCGCCGCGGCCGCGATCGTCACCGGGAGTGCCTCGGTGGCGCCGTAGGGGGTGAAGCTCTCCGCCTGCGGGCAGGCGGCCGCGACGAGATCGATCGTGGCCTGCGACACCGGCGCTCCTGCCATGAAGACGCGCCGCAGCTTGGGGAGCGAGGTGCCGGTCTGCCGGCAATACTCCGCGAGCTTCGACCAGAGCGTCGGCGAGCCGAAGCAGGTCTCGTTGCCGAGATCCTGCATCACGCGCACGATCCTCTCCGGCACGAGCGACAGCGGCCGGCTGGGATTGAGCGGCGGGAAGATACTCCCCACGCCGAGGGCCGCAGTGAACAGGCTGAAGACGGGGAGGAGCGGCAGATCCTGTTCACCGCCGCGGAACCCGAACTGCGAACGGAACACCGCAAGTTGCTCGGTGAGCATGCGATTGGTGAACACGACTCCCTTCGGGGTCCCGGTGGCCCCCGACGTGAACGCAACCAGGGCCGCGTCATCGGCCTGACGGGGAATCGGCGCAGGGGGCTCGCTCGAGGGGCGGAGGAGGTCGCGGACACGCGTCGCCCCGAACATCGGAAACCGGCTCGCCACGACACAAAACCGCAGCGATCGGAACAGCCCGGCCGCCTTGAGACGGAGGAGATGGGCCTTCGGAACACCGATGAATCCGCTCGGCTCCGCTTCCTTCATGCAGGCGAGGACCGCGTCGATCCCCATGCCGGGATCGATGAACACCGGCACCGCGCCGCGCCCCATCACGGCGTAGCTCAGCGCGAGGAAATCGGCCCCCGGCGAAACGAGCATGATCACCCGTTCGGCGGCCCGCAGCCCGGCCAATGCCAGGCCATGCTCGTAGGCGTGGATCCGGGCAGAGAGAGCGGCGAAGTCGATGGCGTCGTACTTGGGGGCACCGCGCCACCGCGGGAACGAGGCCCGCGTCACCGCCGCCACCCAGGGCGCGGCCGCGGCCGCCGACTGAAGCGCCGCATAGAGCCCGCCGGAAGCCAGGCGGGGCTCGGCCTGCTCGGCGGCGGACCTCACCACGACCGTTGGCCCCCCCGCTGCGTCCGGCTTCTCGACGACGGGCGCAGGAGCGCTCGACGGCGCGGCAGCGCGGAGGAACATGCCGACTTCGGCGACCACCTGCTCCGGCGCGTCCTCGATGACCAGATGCGAGGCATCGGCGATCCGCACGACCTCTGGCGCCCGGAAACGGGCCGCGACATGGCGGAGGATCTCGGGATGGAAACAGGGATCGCGCATCCCCCAGACGAGCTTCACCGGCTTCTCCGCCAGCAGCGGCAACCGCGCTACCATCTCCTCCATCACGGCATGGCTCGGATGCGATGCCTTGAAGGGGATGTCGCGGACGAAGCCCCAGATCGCGGTTCGGCTGGCACGCGTGGGGTAGGGATGGAGATAACCCTCCCGCACGTCGGCCGAGAGCCCGCGGGCCACCCCCTGGGAGACGAGGAGTTTGAGAAACCAGCGCGTGTGCTGCGTCAGCCAGCGGCCAACCCGCGGCGCCGCCGCCATCCGGATCATCGGCGGCAGGAGCGCCGTCTCCGCGAGCATCGTGTTGAGGTAGACGAGCCGTTCGACGTCGTCGGGGCGGCGGACGGCCAATCCCGTCCCGATCGGCCCCCCCCAGTCGTGCATCACGAGCGAAAACCGGCCGATACCGAGATGGGCGAAGAGTTCCTCGAGATGGGCGATCCGGTCGGTGGCGCGGAAGAGGACGTCAGCTGGCTTGTCGGAGAGCCCGCAGCCGACGTGATCGGGAACGATCACCCGGAAATCGCACCGCAGGTCGGCGATGAGACGGCGGAACTGGAATCCCCAGGTGGGATTGCCATGGAGGCAGACGACGACCGGGCCGCTCCCCTCGTCGACGTAGTGGAGACGGTGTCCCGCCGGTGCGCCTGGCCCACGCCCCACATCGAGAAACCGTGAACGGAACGGATAGAGCGCCGAGAGCCCGCCGGAGTCCTCGATGGGGCTCTGGCGCCGCGCGTCCTGGCGGTCGATGGGAGGAAGTCCGTTCATGGCTGGATCGGCCTGGCTCCTACCATTCGAATCCGAGGAAGCGCGTGTTGAGACCACTGCCGAAGGCGGTGAGCAGAACCTTCTCGCCGGGCTTGATCCCCTTCTCCTCGGCGCCGATCGCCAGCGCCGCTGGCAGGGCCACCGAGACCATGTTGCCGTAGCGCTTGTAGATCGCGTAGTCCTTGTCGAAGTCGAGCCCCATCTCCCGGTAGAACGCGTCGTTGACCTGCCGGCCCACCTGGTGGCAGAAGACGTGGTCGACGTGATCCTTCGACCATCCCAGCGACGCGGTGACGTCCGGAAATGCCCGACCGCCGAGCTTCGCCGCCGCCGCGATCAGCTGGGCGGCATCGGAGGTCATGATCGGCGCGATCTCCTCCCCCTGGCCGACACTGAAGTCGCCGTTGCCGATGCAGAGCTTGTGGTGCTGCGAGGCCGAGCGAGCGACACCGCCGACGACCTTGTGCCCCCCCTTGGAGACGCTGTCATGGCAGAGCACGGCCGCCACGGCGCCGCATCCGAGCGTCAAGGTGGGGAGCATCTGAAGCATCTTCTCGCGCGTGATTTCGGTGTCGCCGAGGATCTGGTCGAACGTGGTGTGGACCACCTTCGAGATGTTCTCCCCGGAGCAGATCATCCCCACCTTCACCGTCCCCGCCTCGATGAGGTGGGAGAGCATGATCAGGCCGTCGCTGAAGCCGATGCAGGCGTTGGTGATATCGAGGGCGAGCGACTCCTCGGGGATGCCGAGATTGTTGTGGACGAGGCAGGCCGTCGCCGGCTCGAAGAAATCGCGCGACACCGAGCAGTTGATGAGCGCACCGACGTCCCCGGCGGCAAAGCCAGACTTCTCCAGCGCCTCCCTGGCGGCGATCGTCGCCACGGAGCTCGGTGTGACGTTCGTCGGCCACATGCAGCGCGTGGTCACCCCGCTGACGCGCTCGAGCGTGCCGAACGGAATCCGCAGCCGCTGGTAGGCGGGGGCGAGACGTTCCTCGATCTCCGTGGAGGACAGCTGCGTCGTGGGGAAGTGGAGGCCGAACGCCTCGAGGCGGACATGATCGAACCGAAACGAGATCATCAAGGACTCCTCACTGCCCCGAAACGCCACCGACACCGTTGAAACACCACCGCGTCAGGCCGGCCTGACCGCACCCTGCGGACCGCCAAAACCTTCCACGGCCGACTCAAGCAGGATATCCGATCCGCTCCCCCCCCATCGCGACGATGGCGAATGCGGCCCGGGAACGGCTCCCACGGCCGCGGGAAAGGCCTCGAGTTGCCGCATCGTCGTCTTTCCCACGCAGATGTCGAGGAGCCTCCCGAACCGCCGGAAAACGCTCTCCTGCCGGTAGGGAAGCCCGTACTGGAGGCAGAGCGCCTTCACCCGCGGTTGGATGAGGGTGTATTGCCGCATCGGCAGGTCAGGGACGAGGTGGTGCTCGATCTGGTAGTTGAGCCAGATGGAGAGGTAGTCGACCAGTTCGGTGCCGCACCGGTAGTTGGCCGATCCGAGCACCGACGTGACGTAAAACTCCCCCTTGCCGCCATAGTGGAAGCGGAAGCGGTAGAGATCGTCGGCGGTGTGGTTGGGGGCGATGACGAGGAAGGCGTGAGCGTTGGTGATCGCCTCGGCGAGGAGCTTGTTGACGAGGACGTACATCGCCGCCGTCGCCCCCAGCGGCAGGAAGAGGAGCGGAATGACCACAAAATGCCAGGTGGCATACGGGGCGTAGCACTCCATCCACAACCGGCGCACGGCCGGTCGGCGGAAGTCGAGGACGCTCCCTACCGTGAGGGCGGCGATCGGCACCTCCCGGCGGCGTCGGTGGCCGCGATCGTCGAGGACGCCGAGCGAATTGGGGGCGTAGTAGATGATCTTCCAGGTGCAGGCCACGACGGCGACGAGGGCGTATTTGAAGGCCACCGGGATCCGCATCCGGCGGAGAAACTCCAGATGCCGCTCGGCGACGTCCGGGTCGCCATCCTCGCCGGTGTGGTAGTGATGGAGGACGTTGTGCTCGTGGTCCCAGGCCTCGGGGAGGAGCCAGTCGAACCAATCGACATACCGGCGCCATCCCCGGGCAAAACCCTGGCTCGTGTAGCGGTGGGGAATCCCCGGCACGCGGTCGTAGCCGCGGTGGAGGATGTGGTGGGCGAGGAGCCAGCGGGTGAACTGCCCGAGGCTCAACAGGAAGGCGCTGACGGGATTCGGGATCAGCCAGGCGGTGGCATAGCCGAGCGCCGTCGCCACCCGACCATAGCGCTCGATCCGACGCAGATGACGGAAGTCGGCCGCACCGATGGCGGCGTGGGCCTCGGCCCTGATCCGGTCGACGCCCTCACGGAAGCCGGCGACATCGATCCGACCGAGATCCCCGGCCGTGGTCTCCAGACCGATGCTCATGCGGATGAACCGTGGTGGGGCCGCACGGGCTGATCGATCGCCACCACCGTGGCCAAGCGGTCAAACCAGCGGGAAGAGGAGGCGGGAGGGGCAGGGGGCAGGGGACTGCAAATGACTCGAGCGATCCACCGGGGTTCGCGAACCCTGGGCGAGGCGGCCTTTACCCCTGCATCCTACGCGGCGTCTGGGAGGGGGGAAAGTGACCCGCAGGGCTAGGCCCGAGCAACGAAAAAACGCCGGACAGAGGATTCCCGATGGCCCCGAATCGGCGCCGCCCCCAGGTGCTGGCCTGGGCACCCTGACAGGATCGTCAGGTGGCCGCGGGCCAAGGGGACGCCGGCGCCGGCCGACCGGGCCGCGTCAGAGTCTGACAGGTTCCGGAAGCAGTGTTTACAGTGACGTCGTTCGGTCGTGATCGACCGTCACGTTTCCACGTCGCTCCGTCTTTTTCCGGCCGCCTCATGTCGAGTGTTGGACAACCGACGAAGCCTTCCCTGAAATTGGAAAAGCGTCTGCGGCGACTGCGGCAGATGCGGCGTCTGGCCATGGTTCCATGGCCGTTTCTGTGGCTCGTGGGGAACGTTCTGTGCCGCACCCGCTGGGGTCGTCGCCGCATCGTCCGGCGATGGCCGCGTGTGGGTCATCAACTGAACTTCTCGCGACGGTTGTTTGCCGCGCTGAGGCTGCCGCCGGACCGGGCGGAACATGCGTTGACGCAGATCTATCAAAACGGACTTTTTCAGCAACTCCTGCTGGCGCGGCTCGCCGCGTTGTCACCACGGAACGAAGCACGTCAATTCGAGGTGACCGGATGGGAACATCTCGAGGCGGAACGTGCCGCCGGAAGGCCGGTCATCCTGGGCGGGAGCCACTTCGGTGTGAATCGTCTCTTTTGCCTTTGGCTCGCGCGACAGGGAGTCAAGGTGCTGTCGCTCGCCCACGAGGATCAGCTGCAGAAGATGGGGGCCACCAAACCGACGACGCTCGAGGTCGTCGAAATCGGAGCGGGGTTCACCGTCGAGACCGCACTGTTGGTCATGCGACATCTTCGATCCGGGGGTTGTCTGCAGGTCACGGGCGATTGGCCGATCCAAAAACAGGGTCCACACAGCTACGAGCGCACGTTCCGTGGCATCGCACGACGGTATCCGCAGGGGATGGCGAATTTCTCGCTGACGGGGGGAGCAGCCATCCTGCCCTATTTCTGCACGCTCGGGCCCGGGGGAAAAGTGCGGATTGAAATCCACCCGCCCCTGCGCCCTCCGGCGCAACCAGCCCCCGCCGGTTCCCCGGAACGAGAGGCCCAACTCGAAGACCTCGTCCACCGTTTTGCCGCCGTGCTGGAAGCCGAGATCGAACGGTCACCGGGATCGCCGCGCTGGATGTGACCCGCGCTCTACCCCACTGGTTCGGGCCGCGGAGACCGCACCCGCTCGAGCATCCGCCGCATCGTGAGCACGGCGTCGGACGGCTGGTGGGCGGGATACACCCGGCCGGCGAAGCAGTCGGTGATCTCCCCCTTGTGACTTTTGTGGGCCATCATCTGGAAAGCCAACGGGTATTCCCAGAAGAAGTCGATCACATCCTGGATGACCTGCTGCCCGAAGTCGCAGGTGGCCTCGTACTCCGCGAAGGGATCGGCCTCACGCTCGGTCGAGTTCGCCAAAACATCCCGGATCGCCGCCGCCGCCAGTCTCGCCTCGTGGGCCGAGAAAAACACCCCGAACGAGAAAATCGGATCCGTGAACCGGTGCGCGTCCCCCACGCACACGAACCCCGGACCGGTGAAATTCTTCACCCGATACGAATAGTTGGACGCGGTGCGCACCGGTTCGGTGAACCGGATGTTTCGGAGCCTCGCGGTCAGGGCGGGATTCAGGTTCCGCAGTTTCCACTCCAGGAATTCTTCGGTCGATTTCCCGGATTGCGAGAAGTGCTCCCCCGGCACGACCACCCCGATGCTCGTCTCGGTTTCGCTGAGCGGAATGAACCACGCCCAGTGGTGCTTTTCCTGATAGAAGATGAGGGTGTTGCCCGCCGCTTCATCGGGGTCGCGGACCGCCCCGGTCACCCGGCTGAAGATGCCGACCTGCTTTTCGTAGTTCCCCCGTTCCTTCGGGCCGGTGACCCCCTGGTTCGCCAGGAATGTCTTCTGCCCCGAGGCATCGACGAGGATCCGGCAGGAAATCGCCTCCACTCCCTCGGCCGTCTTCACGCGCAGCCCGCGCACCGTCCCTTCTTCCCGCAGCACACCGTCGGCCTCCCCCTTCATCACGGTGGCTCCTCGGGCGGCGGCGGTCTCCAGCAGAAACCGATCGAATTCATCCCGACGCACCTGCCACGTCGTGGTGGAGGTCAGATCGCCATCATGTTGCCGCCGCATGACGGGGACCCAGAAGGTGTTGGTCCCACTGGCCCCATAGACCGTCACGCCATGCTTGACGGGGAATCGCCGGGCGGCCAGATCGGCTTCGAGCCCCAGATCGCGGAGGATCCCCCCCACCTCACCGGTCAACGATTCGCCGATGTGAAATCTCGGAAACGAATCCCGCTCGACGATCAGCGGTCGAATCCCATGCTCGAGCAGGAACAGCGCGGTGAACGAGGCGGCAGGCCCCCCCCCGACGATGACCACATCGTGCGGCCCGGGCAGATGGCGATTCAGAGTGATCATGGAGACTCCTTCGCGATGGCGTATCCGCGGGGCGCCGGATTCGGGGCCTCCAGGCCCCGGCAGCGGGATTATACCGCCTGGAAATCGGTGAATTGGTCGCCCCCCGGGCACCGATCAGGCAGCGCTTCGCCAGGGGCCGGTTTCCCGCCGTCGTCATCCATCGAGCCCTCCGCGACCGCTCTCTCGAATCGGGCCGGTCTCGGTGAAAACGCCCCCGACCCCTATTCGAGATGCGGGGCGATGTCCTTGGCGCTGTAGGTGATGATCAGCTTCGCGCCGGCCCGGCGGATGCAGGTGAGCAGCTCGCACGTCAACCGGCGGCGTAGTGCCGCGTCGGTGCCGCAATGGTGGGCCAGCATCGCGTGGAACCCCGAGACGTCGTAGCCCACAAGCGGGACCGGAACCGTGTCCCGGGCCAGTGCCAGCACGTCGAGTGACGTCAACGCCGGCTTCACGATCACCAGGTCGGCACCCTCCTCGACATCGACGGCGATCTTGCGCAGAGCCTCGCGGCTGTTTCCCACCTGGATCTGGTGCGTCGCATGCCGGCTCTCTTGCGGCGTCGACTGCGATGCCGCCTTGAACGGGCCGTAAAACCCCGAGGCAAACTTCGCGCTGTAGGGCATCAGCGCCACGTCTGACAGCCCGGCGGCGTCGAGTGCCCGCCGCAACGCAGCCACCACCCCATCCATCACGCCGGAAGGGGCGATGATGTCGGCTCCCGCCCGGGCCAGGACCACAGCCGCCTCGGCCAGCACCGCCACCGTCGCGTCATTGTCGATGCGTCCCTCGCGCAGAATCCCACAGTGGCGATGGTCGGTGTATTCGCACAGGCACAAGTCGGCGATCACCATCAGCTCGGGGCGTTGGTTCTTGATCCGCCCGATCGCCTCGCAGACGGCGTTGCCGGGGCGAACGGCTTCCGACGCGGCCGCGTCCTTTCTGCCTTCGTCGAGCACCCCAAACACCAACACCGCCGGCACCCCCGCCCGGACGATCGCGTCGGCCTCGCGTTCCAGAGAGGCGCCCGCCAGCAGGTTCACTCCCGGTATCGCGGCGAGTGGCTCGCGGCGATCCCCCCCCGCCCCGGCGAAGATCGGCATGATCAAATCGGTGGGCCGCAGCGCCGTTTCGTTGACCATCGCTCGCAATGCGGACGTCCGCCGCAGGCGACGCAGGCGCGTCGGATCAAGAGACATCGGTGGGTCGCTCCAGGACGACGGAATGCTTGTCCGGCAGATCGGCTGCCGTCACCGTTTCGAGCACGAATCGGCGCGGAATCTTGTACTCGGCCAGTTGCCCCCGGCAGTGTGCCAGGACCTCGGACTGCTTCAATGCCGCTCCCGCTGACAACCACAGCGTCGCCACGAGTTGCGACGGGATTCCCTCCACCTCGACGCGGGCCCGGGTCACTCCCGATAGGCCGCTCAAGACCTGCTCGACCTCCCCGGCCGACACCTTGTTGCCGCTGATGTTCAGAAACCGCGGCGAGCGGCCTCGCAGCCACAGCTGTCCCTCATCGTCGAGCCACCCTCTGTCGCCGGTGAGATAGGGCCCTCCCGGAAGCCGCGCCTCATGAAGGCCTCCCGGCGACCAGTACCCCTTCATGACGGCGGGGCTGTGCACCCCGATCGCTCCCACCTCTCCCCGCGGCAGTGGGCGGCCATCGTCCGACAGAATCGAGACCTCCACCCCCGGCAGGGGCCGCCCCGCGATGCTGTCACCCGGCGCGGGCTCCACCGTCCCGTCCCCGAACGGCCCGCCGTGACGCGGCCCGATCGCGATCGTGCCCGTCTCGGAGGTTCCGAACAGTTCGCGGACGGGAATCCCGAAGCGTTGGCGGAATTGCCCAGCCACCCCCGTTGGCAGAGCCGCTCCGCTGGAAATCGCGTATTCGAGAGAGCGGCACGTTCCGGGGCGTACCTCGTGCCGCAACAGACTCTCGTAAACCACCGGAGAACCGATCACCACCTGCACCGCTTCTCGCTCGATCAGGTCGACGAAAGTCGCAGGAAAAAACTGTCGCAGCAACACGATCCGGCCACCCGACCACAGCGGCAGCAACAGCCCATTGGAAAAGCCGTTGGCATGAAAGAAAGGGGTCACCGGCAGAATCCGACAACCAGCCGGCCACTGTAGTTCGGCACCCACCTGGCGGGCGTTGGCCAGCAGTTGGGCGTGGCTGCGGATCACGATCTTTGCCGGACCACTGCTGCCCGAGGTCATCAGCACAAGGGCGCTGGTGTCGGCGAGGTCTCTTTGCAACAGCGCCTCGAGCCGGTCCTGCTCGGCCACAGTGGGGGCGGACGGACGGTCTTCCACGGCCAACAGCGGCACCTTGCCCCAGACCCGGCTGTCATGCCAGGGGGCCAGGGTCTGACGGTTTCCGATCAGCCCCGACACCGGCAACCCGTCGAGATTCCGCGAGAATTCCTCGGGGCGCCACTGCGTGTTGACGGGCAAGACGGCCGCTCCCAGCCAGTGACACGCCATCACGGCGGCGGCGTAGTCGGCCGAGTTCGGAAGCTGGATCGCGACGATCCCCCCCGGTCCGAAGCCAGGCAACGACCGCCATTGTCCCCCCCAGCCGCAGGCCACCTGGAGCAGTTGGCCGAACGTGGTCTCGTGCCGGTCCTGAATCACGGCCACCGCATCGGGCTGGGCGCGGCACCGTGCAACGAGGTCGGCAATCAGCACGTGAGTTCCGACAGCTTGTCGGCCACGTAGCTCACCAGACGCGGACGATCCATGAACAATTCCATCTGCAGATCGTCGATGGGGAACTTCAGACCGAACTCCTGTTCGAGCGCGAGGACGAAGTCCAGAATGCCGACCGAGTCCATCGCCGACAGGCTTTGCAGAGACTCCGCCTCGCGCCAGTCTTCCCAGCGGCAGTCGGCGGACATCGTCTTTTGGAAAACCTTGAACACGCGCTCGTCGACCGTCACTCGAATCCCCCCTTCGAAATGCCGATGAAGCAGTTCACCGCAGTGATCCTAACCCAATCCACGACCCCGAAGTAGCCTTCCGGTCAGCAGGCCCTGCGGCTGCGTGAGTGCATCGGAAGGGTGGCCCGGAATTACGGACCAACGCCCGCCGCCGCGGCCGGGTCGGCCAGCGGCGATGGCGGCGCCTTCGCGGCATCGAACGCCCGCCGGAACACCTCGTACGAACTTCCTCCGACCAACTCCTCCCGGATCGTTCCCTCGCCATCGAGAAAATAGGTCACCGGAATCGCGCGAATTGATTCGAAGGGAGCAGGCCAATCACTCCCCGACACGAGGGCGTACGGCATGTCGCGGGAGGCGACGAAGGAGCGGATCGTGTCGACGTCCTCGTCGCTGATTCCGATCACCACCCCCCCCTCCTGGTTGACCTCCTTCGCCAGCCGAGCGAGATCGGGGATCTCGGCGACGCACGGGGGGCACCAGGTGGCCCAGAAGTTGAGGACCACCACCTTCCCGGCAAGGTCTTTCAGGCGGACCGTCTCCCCGTCGATCGTCTTCATCGTCATCGCCGGGGCTGCCTGTCCGACCGCCGCCGACCGGCCGCCGAGGGGCCGATCGCCGACGAGTTCCTTCATGTGCCGATCGACCCAGCCGGGAGCGAGCACCTGCTCGGCCCAGTGGTTCGCGACGAGGCCGCCAAGCGCCAGGGTTCCGGCGACAATCCCGGCAGCCCCGAATCGCTCGGCCGCCACGTCGCCCCAGTCGCGCTCCTCGCCGGCAGCCAGTCGCGCCGATCGGCGACACGCCTGATCGACCCCCCACACCGCGCCGACGACACGGAGGAGCAACACGATGCCCCAGAGGAGCACGGCGAAGCCGCCGAGGAGCGCGAGGAGCGGCTGGCGCATCGGCTGGAGAGCGGGGAGAGGATTCAAGGGCGACATGAGGAGCGCGACGATCAGAAGCACGATGAGAAACGTCGTCGCCCCTTGAAAGAGCCGGTTGCAACGCCCGGCAAGCGCCTCCCAGAGAGCCGTTTGGTCAGCTCCGATCGCTCCCTTCGCAGCTCGCAGCACCGACACAACGCTGACAGCGTCGCGCCGCTCGACCAGGGCGATCCACCGGCAGAGGGCGGCGAGCATGCCGGCAAACAAAGCCACCTCGATCGCCAGGATGCCGGTGCCGGTATTGCCGATCGGCCCGCCGAGCGCCCCGAAGGAAAGATCGGCGGCATAGACCACCACCGGCCAGAGCGAGGCGAGCGCCGAGAGGGCAAGGATGCCGATCCCCCACGGCGCGACGCCAGCCCCGGCCGGGCACGCCGTCATGAAGAGGACGCCGACGAGCATCAGCCCCGAGGCCACCCCCCCCATCGAGGCCACCACCGGCTGGAGCCAGCGGAGCGAGAGGCCCGCGTTGAAGCTCAACGCCGTCACATACAGTCGTATGCCCTCGACCAACATGCAGAGGGCCATCAGGCCGATGCCCGACTGAAAGGAGCGCAGTCCGCGCCGCGTGAGGGGAAGGAATCGGTCGTTCATCGCAGGCCCTCGGTGGGATCTCCCCAGATCGGCCACGCCCGGCCACCGGCACGCTCGAGCCGCGCGAGCCTCGTGTCGTAGAGCGATTCGAAGACAGGCTGCGTGAGCACCTCCCCGGTCGTGCCGGCAGCGAGAACGCGGCCGGCTTTGAGGACGATCGTCCGTTCGAAGGACGGCAGAATCTCCTCGACATGGTGGGTGACCATGAGCACCGCTGGGCCTTCGCCTCCACGAAGATGTTCCCCCAGCCAGCCGAGGAAACGCTCGCGCGCCCCAGGATCCATCCCGTCGCACGGCTCGTCGAAAACGAGCAGGAGCGGGTCGGCGACGAGCGCTCGGGCCACCATCACCTTCTGCCGCTCCCCCTGCGAGAGGACGCCGAAGGGGCGGTCGGCGAGATCGGCGCAGCCGACCCGGGCGAGCTCCGCCGCCCCCCGTGCCCGATCGGCCTCCGTCGGCTCCATCCCCACGAAGAACTTCAAGCCGAGCTGGGCAAGGGTCCCCGACACGACCGTATCGAGGGCCGGCTCGTCGGCGGGAATCTCCCGGGCTATTCCCTCGGCCACCAGCCCGATCCGCCGCCACAGGTCGCGGAGATCCTGGTATTCCTTCCCGAGCCGCTCGATCCTCCCCGTCGAAGGCCAGAGCTGGCCGATCGCGAGCTTGAGGAGCGTCGACTTCCCGGAACCGTTGGGCCCGAGGAGCGCCCACCGTTCCCCCGGAAGCACGCGCCAGTTCACCCCGTCGATGATCCTTCGGCCGTCGCGCTCGAAGCCGACATCGGCAAGGTCGAACAGCGGCGTGACGGGGCTGGGCATGGAACCATCCTCCGGGGGTAAGGGCGCGCGGGGCCCGGCCGAGCCGTCCCCGAGCAGGGAGCAAGAGCGTGGCTCATTCGGCGCCGGATAGGTCTTTCGTGGCCTCGCGTTCGATCCGCCCCTTCCGCTCCGCGATCACGGCGAGCGGATCGGCGGGGACGACGTCGGCGTTGACGAAGCGGGCCAGATCGCGGACGGCGATCACCGTGCATCCGAGCTCCGCGAGTCGATCGACGAACGCAGCGAACCGATCGGCATCGGTGTTCACCCAGGCATGGGCCGTGTCGGGGACACCGTGAAACTGGAGCACGGCGATCCGGCCACCGCGGGCCTGAAGCACGGCCCGATCGAGGTCGCCAACCGTCCAGGTCGGCCGCGCGTCGCCGGCGGAGGGAAGGAGAAGCGGATGATCGCGCCCTGGCTCGTAGGCGCTGCCCCGTCCCTGTTCATAGGGATACTCCGGCGCACCGCCCCGCCTGGCGAAGCGGATCCCCAGGTCGGCCAGGAGCGGCAGCGCCTCGGGGATGATGGCGTTGCCGGGATAGCCGAAGCTCGTCGGCTCGGGGATGCCATGCTCGCGGCAGCGTTCGGCGAGGGCCCGCACCTGGGCGGGAAGGTCACCGACGGTGTCGGGCGTGATCGCCACATGGCCAAGGGTGTGGTTGCCGATCTCGAAGCCGTCGTCGTGGAGGGCGCGGATCTGCTGCCAGGTCATGTAGTCCTTCTTGTTCGTGGCGAAGTCCCACCCCTCCGAGATGAAGAACGTCGCGCCGAAGCCCTTCGCCTTGAGCAGCGGCCGGGCCACCTCGTAGTGCGACCGAGCCGCGTCGTCGAAGGTGAGGACGACGAGCTTGTCGGGGATCGGCTCGAGCGCTCTGGCATCTCCAGGCGTGAGCCACGCCGCCAGGGCCACGAGCCACGCGAGGGCGCTCCCGCGGCGCCACGAATCACCGCGCATGACCGTCGAAGGGGAGGGGAGGAGAGGCATGCGCGAGGAACTCCGGAACGCGACTCGGCTCAGGGGGAGGGGGGCTGCGGCGGCCCGGGGGGCGTGACCGGCGGGATCGGAAAGCCCTGGATCGATGGCGGGAGGAGTCCGGCCGGGGGGCCACCGGGCCCCGGGAAGCCGGAAGGGGAGCCGGGGAAGCCAGGGGAGCCGGGAGCGCCAGGGAAGCCGGCGGCGCCCTGGGCCTGCGCCGCGGCAGCACCGAAGGCACCAAGCAGGCGGAGCACACCGGGATCGGCGCTGACGCGGAGTTCGATGCCGTCGGTGAGCGCACTGACGTCGGCGCGGAGGTTTCCAGACTCTCCGACGACCTCGGCAAGCGACACGGTGGCGGGGTTCAACTTTGCCAGGACCGGCCAGAGCTTCGCCAGATCGATGCGCGTCGAGACGGGGGGCAGGCTGGAGCCTTGGGATGCGGCACTGAGCATTCCCTTGACTGGATCGGTCTCGGTGCATCCAAAGCCGAATACCATCGATTCTCCGACAGCCCCCATCCGCACCGGCTGGCCACCGAAAGGCCCGAGCTCGGCAGCTTTCGCCGCGGGCAAGGGCGCCGAGAGAATGCCTTCGGCCGAGGTCGTGACGGTGGGATCGAAGGAAGAAAGCTTGGTCACCGCCGCGAAGTAGTCGCTCACCCCGGGAGTCGACAAGCGGATCAACATCCGCGGCTTTCCCGACTCCTCCGCCGCCACGACGATCTCGTGCTCCACATGGTCGGCCGCCATCAGTTTTTGACTTTGTCGCTCGATCTCCGCGACGGTCTCCGTGAACTCCGGCGGCACTTCCCCGGCGCTGGCCACCATCGCCTTGAGGGCTTCGATGCTGTCGCCGACGCTGCTCTCGAGCAGGGCTCGCGTGACAGGCCCCTTCGGCAGCGAGATCCCCACCCAGCCATGGGCGTCGTCCCGCCCCACGGCGACGAACCGGGGCTGGAGCGCGCCGTAGGCGGCGAATGATTCGGCCATCGGCGTACCGTTCGTCGCCCGGATCGCGAAGGCGACGTTCAGGGCCTTCGTCGTCGGATCGATCGTCGCCTCGAAGCTCGATCGATCGGTGTCGAGCGTGAGCCGCTCCATCATCGCGCGCATCATCTTCATCGCCTCATCCCGGGCGCGCTGCGCCTCCTCGGGGAGATTCGGCGGGAGTGGCGCCATCGAGAGCATCGCGTCGAACTGGGCGAGCCCCGCGCGACGCACCTCCTCGGAAATCGACGTGTTGAACGATTCCACCGCCACGTCGCTGACGACGACCGGCGCCGGCGGATCGGCGGCGGCGTTGCGGACGAGATCCGCATCGTCGGAAAGAAGGAAATAACCTTCACCCGGCTTCGCAAACACCCCCTTCCCCAGCATGGCGATCTCGAAGGAGCGCCCCTTCGGAGTCATCTTCGCGGGGAAAACGGTCTCGAGCGTCTTCTGGAATCGTTCCTTCCCCTGCACCGGCACGGCGACGAGCGTTCCGGCCGGCTGTCCTTTCTCGTCGACATGGATCGTGATCACGATCGGCTTGCCGATATCGAAGCCATCGAGCGGCTTGCCGCCGGTGAGCGCGACGAAGAATCCGGGAACGGCACCGGCGAGCGCCTGCTGCTTGAGGGCATCGGCCAGGAAGACGCTGTCGTCGACGAGCGCCTTGTAGCTGCGGAAGACCATCCGGGAGCCGACCGGCTTCGCGACGGATTCATTGGCGGCCCCCTTGGCGGCCCCCCCTTTGCGCACCCAGTCGCGGTCTTTCTTGGAGAGCTCCTTGAGGGGGATCTTTGTCTCCTTGCCCCCCTTCAAGCGGAGGTGAACTTGGCCGTCCTCGAGCTTGAGAAACTCTGCCTCCCGCGAGAACTTCCCCGTGATGTCGGTCCAGGTGCGCGTCTCACCCGCCGTGGCGGCCCCCGGCTTCGCAGCACTCTCCTGGGCGGCGACGGGCTCCACCCCGGGGGCGAGCACGACGAACATCGCTACGACTCCGAGCCAGCCCATTCGCCATGTCATCATCGAAGCCCCTCCACTCGCCAACACTGGTCCCCGCCGCTGCCGGCCCCAGCCGGACGTTATCCCCCGTGCGTTGGCCCTGTCAACGGAGCGACGCGCCACCAAACACCGCCCGCGGGGCCGGTTTGTCGTCGATCCTGGGCTGCCCCATACTGCCACTGTCGATCCTTACCACTGCTCCCCCGATCAGACCGCGCCCGCGTCATGGTCCACTCTCCCGCGACCGCCATCGAGCCACACTGCCCCGGCGGCGTCATCGAGGGATTTTATGGCCCGCCGTGGTCCGACGCCGAGCGGCGCACGCTCCTCGACTGGATGGCCCGCTTCGGCCTCTCCGTCTATCTCTTCTGCCCCAAGGATGATCCCCACCACCGCGCTGCCTGGCGCGAGCCCTACCCCGGCGACGAAGCGGAGCGGATCGCGAGGCTCATCGCTGACTGTGGCAAGCACCGCATCGATTTCATCTGGGGAGTGGGCCCCGGCCTCGATCTCCGCCATGCCGACGAAGCCGACGTCGCGGCCCTTCTCGCGCGCTTCGCCGAGCTCCTCCGGCTCGGCTGCCGCCGCTTCGCCCTCCTCCTCGACGACATCCCCGACGCCCTCGACCCGGCCGATGCCGCCCGCTTCGGCACGCTTGCCGCCGCGCAGGCCGCTGTCGCCAATCGGGCCCAGGCGTGGATCGATGCGAACGTCCCCGGGGGCACGCTCCTCCTCTGCCCCACCCCCTACTGCGATCGGATGGCCGCCGCCGGCCTCGGCGGCATCGGCTATCTCGAAACCCTCGGAGAGCGGCTCGCGCCAGCGATCGACATCCTCTGGACCGGCCCCGAGATCATCGCCCCCGAGATCACCCCGTCGTTGCTCCGCTCCGTGACGGCGCTTTTGAGACGCCAGCCCGTCCTCTGGGACAATTTTTTTGCCGACGACTACGACGGGAATCGGTTCTTCGCCGGCCCCTACTCGGGCCGCCCACGGGATCTCCGGTCTGCCGTCCGCGGCGTCCTCCTCAATCCCAATAACGAACTGCCGCTGAACTTCGTCCCGTTCCACACCTTCGCAAGCTGGCTCCATGGCGAAGGCTCGTGGGATCCGCGCGCGGCGCTGGCAAGTGCCCTGCGCGACTGGCTCCCTGCCTTCACGCTCCTCGACGCCGCGCCGCATGTTCCTGCGCGGGAGCCGGTGTCGCTCGCCGATCTCACGCTTCTCGCCGACTGCTTCTACGGCCCGTACGAGCAGGGCGCCGGGGCCGAGGCCCTGCTGGCAGGGGCCCGCGGTGTCATGGAAAAACCCGCGGCCGCGTGGGGCCGCGTCGAAGAGGAGGCCCTCGACGCCGCTCGCCGCTTGAAGTCCCTCGGCTATCGACTCGCCGATCTCGCCGATCGCTCCCTCCTCCACGCCCTCGCCCGCCGCCTCTGGCCCCTCCGCGAGGAATGCACGCTCCTGCTCCACCACGCCGACAACAAGCGTCGCGCTGCGCGCGGGGAAGCGATCCACCCCGACCACGATCATCTCCCCGGGACGTTCCGCGGCGGCTTTCTCGCCGCGCTCCAAAACATCGTTCCGGTGCCCTGGGAGCAACCCCGCCACGCCACGGCGACGTTCACGATCCGCCCCGCCCGCCCCGAAGACGAGGCAGCGGCATATCGCGTCTGCCTCGAGACCGGCGACGATGGCCGCGACGGCACGCCTTACTACCGCGACGACCCCGACGCGCTCCCGAGAATCTTCGTCGGCCCTTACTTCGCCTTTGCCCCCGACCTCGCCTGGGTCTTAGAGGACGACGAGGGGGTGTGCGGCTACTGCCTCGGCGCCGCCGACTCGACGGCGTTCTATGACGCCTACGAGCGTCACTGGCGCCCCGATCTCATGGCCCGCTTCCCGGCTCCGACCGGCTCCCCGGCGACCTGGACCAGGGCCCAACAGATCCACTACCTCTACCACCATCCCGATCACCTCATCCCCGGCCCCTCCGACCACTACCCCGCTCACGTCCACATCGATCTGCTGCCACGGGCTCAAGGGAGGAGCTTGGGGAAGAAGATGATGGGGATTCTCCTCGACGAACTCCGCCGCCGCGGCCTCTCCGGCGTCCACCTCGGCGTCGGCACGGTCAACGCCCGCGCTCAGACCTTCTATCGGAAGCTCGGCTTCGCGGAGCTGTGCCGGGTGGGCGGTGACGATGGCTGCACCTATATGGGGCTGCGGCTCGATGCCTCGCCCGCTTCCACGGCGGAGCGACGAGATCGATGACCGGCCCCACGACCTCCCCAGCCGCTTCTTCGCTTCGCCGCTTCGCCGAGCGGGTGACGGCGCTTGCCGACGCGCCGATCCCGGCTGCGATCCGTGCCGGGGTCGTGGCCGTCGTGCCCCTGACGATCGTCGGCGGCCTGTTCATGCTCATCGCCCATCCGCCGCTGCCGGCGCTCGAACGCACGATCGCCCCCTGGGCTCCGCTCCTCGAGATCCCCGTCACCGCCACCTTCGGCCTCCTCGCGCTCTTCGTCGCCCTCGCCGTCGCCCACGATCTCGGCGGCCGCCGCGGCCAAGACCGGCTCTCGAGCGTCGTCCTCGCCGGCGTGTCGTTTCTCTTGGTCTCGCTCGACCCCGCCACCGCAGCCCTCCGCATGGAGGCGCTTGGGTCGGCGGGGATTCTCACGGCGATCCTCGTCGCCGTCATCGCCGTCGAAGTGCAGGCCTTCATGGCGAGGAAGGGGGCGGTGATCCGGATGCCGGGAGAGGTGCCCCAGATCGTCGCCGAGTCGTTCGCGGCGCTCATTCCGCTCGCGGTGCTCCTGACGGGATTCTGGCTCGTCCGCTTCGTCCTCGGCTTCGACCTCACCGACGGACTGCGCCACCTCTTTCAGCCGCTCGTCTTCGCCCTCGACACGCTTCCCGGGATCGTCGTCTACGCCTTCCTCGTCACCGCCCTGTGGAGCTTTGGCGTCAACGGCGACAACGCCCTCGACACGGTCGTCGCCCCCGTCTTCCTCCAATACCTCGCCACGAACGCCGAGGCCTGGGACGCTGGCCAAGCTGCCCCTCACACCACGGCGCTGGGATTCTTCACGACCTTCGTCAACGTCGGCGGCACCGGGGCGACGATCGCGCTGGCCCTGTTGCTCCTCAACTCGCGCGACCCGGTCGCCCGCAAGGTGTCGCGGCTCTCGCTCCCCGCGCAGCTCTTCCAGATCAACGAGCCCCTCTTCTTCGGCCTGCCGATCGTTTTGAATCCGCTCCTCATGGTTCCCTACGTCCTCAATGCCGTCCTCCTCACGACGACAAGCTGGCTCCTCATGGAATATGGGCTCGTCGGCCGGCCCGTCGTCGGCATCCCCTGGACGACGCCTCCGGTCATCGGCCACTGGCTCGTCACCGGCGGCGACTGGCGCGCGGCGGTGTGGGGGGTTCTCTCGATCGTGCTCTCCATGGCCGTGTGGTGGCCCTTCGCCCGCGCCTACGAGCGTCGCCGCCTCGCCCAAGCTTTTAGTGCCGCATCCGCTTCCCATCCCGCATCCGCTTCCACCCCGGACCACCGCTCATGACGTGCCCTCTTCCGCTGCGCTTCGGCGCGGCCGCGTGGTGCCTCGCCCTCGGCCTTTTCGTCGCTCTTCTCCCCGAGGCCTTCGCCGCCGAGGGGATCGAAGAGGTGGAGATGTCGGGCTATCTCCTCGTCCCTCATGAAAAAGTCCCCGAGCGTTACGACGCGGGCTTCTCGATGTATGTCGCCGCCTGGCCGCTGGTGCGGGAGTATCCGGGCAACCGCTTCCAGACCGGGCTCTTCGGCACCTGGATGTTTGCCAAGCAAGAGGAGCCGAAGCCGAAGAACATCTACTCCGACATCGAAGGGGGGCTGGGGTGGTGGCGCGACACGCGCTTCGCCACCGAGACGCCGAAGTTCATCATGGGGGGGGTGACGCTCGAGTTCGACGAGTGGGCTAACGGCCCCGGCGCCGGCAAGAGCCGCGACTGGAACGCACCGCTGGGGGTGTATGGCGTGGCGCAGTTGAGCCCGCGGATCGTCTGGCCCGCCGACGGCCTCAACCTCGCCCAGGGCACCTGCGGCGAGCTGTTTGGCTACGGCTATCTCCCCCTTCCCCTCACCGACCCAAAGTCCTCCACCGCCGGCAAGCCGATCCCCACCGGCAATCAATCGTGGACGCTGTTTGTCAACGCCGCCAACTTCAAAGGTCCGATCGCCTTCTTCCTCCCCTCCTATTGGTCGCGGGCCACGCTCGACAAGCCCGAACTTGCCGGTAGGTTTCTCGACGCCCGCCCCGCCGAGCCCAACAAGGCGGTGCAGATGGAGACGCAGTACGTCCCCGCGGTGCAGGCCGTCGACGCCAACGGAGAGACCTGGGCCCGGATCGCCCCCACCTCCTTCCCGCGCAACGCCGGCAACGAATCGGCCGTCATCCACCAGATCACCGCCTACGACAAGACGGCACTGTGGGACTCCGTAGCCGCCTGGTTCGACGGTGGCGATCCTGCCAGCGGCGCAATCGACCCGGCCGGCTCGGCTCGCCACCGCTTCACTGGCGGCGGTGGCTCGACCTGGCGGATCTATGCTCCCGACGCCCGCCGCGAGGAGAAGGTGGCCTTGGCGTGGAACTCCTTTGCCACGCCGATCGCCCTCGACGACGACACCTACGGCTACCGGTGGAACGCCGCGACGGTCACCGAGACCGACTCCTTCTCAGGCCCCCTCGCCACGCTGCCGGAGTACTACCGGCTCGTGAAGGGGGAAGAGAAGTCGGAGTGGGTCGTCGTGGCGGCCAAGGATGTCCCGGCCGAGACGGGGCTCGCCGAGGTCGAGTTTCACACCCCCCCGGCCCCGCCGGCCGAGCCGTACGTCACCCCCGACGATCCCGACAGTCTCTGGAAGACTCCCGGCCCTGTCGCCGGCCCGTTCGAGACCCGCCTCGGCGACGGCAGCATCGTCACGTACGCCTGGTATCGGTTCGTCGACCAGCCGGCGATCCGCAATGCGAATCTCTCGGAGGACGAGCGTGCCCGCCTCCAGGCTCGCGTCGAAAAGCTCCACCGCCACTGGCCGATCGACAGCGACTATCTCCCCCCGCCATCGCGCGGGAAGCTCGCCAGCCTCGACCCGGCCCTGATCGTCACGCCCCCGCCCGGCCTCGAAGCGGGCTACGTCCCGATCGCCACCAGACAGGAAGCGGCCGAGTGACTCACGCCTGCGGCGTCACGAGTTCGAGGCAGCGGAGCCAGAACTCGGCGTACCGATCCCAGAACACCATGTTGCAGCCCCAGTGGGGCGCCGGGTCGGAGGTGTAGCAAAGCACGCGCCCCTGCCCCTCGTGGCCGAGAACGACAAGCGGGTCGCCGGTCTCGGCGAAGTCGAGGAGCAATTCCGCCCCCGGTTTCACGCGCACCTGGTTGTAACCGAGGATCGGCGGGCAGGTCGTCAGATCGATCCCGGCGAAGCGCTCGCGGCCGTGAACGGTGGCCCGCGGCTGATAGCCCTCGGTGCTTTCGACGAGATCCTCATGGTCGTGGCAGACGACCGGCATCGCGCCTTTCAGGAGCGTCCGCCCCCAGCCCCCCTTCCCCTGCTCGCCGGTGAACGAATACCAGCCGCCGAGGAGCATCAGTCCCTTCCCCGCCTTCACCGCGTCGATCGTCAGCCGCACCCGGTCGGGGAACGTCAGCACCTCCTTACCGAACTTGGTGCGGTCGAAGAAGTTCGGCGCCAACTGGAAGAGCTTTCCTTCGACGTCGCTGAAGATGATGACGTCGTAGTCGGCGAGGATCTTTTCGTATTCGCCGGGGCCGAGCTTGTAGAAATCCCACGAGGCGACGCTCTCGACGGTGTGGGCGCCGGTCGATTCGAGCGCGTCTTTGAGCCATTTGCCATAGTTGAAGATCTCGATCCCCTTCATCGCGTTCTGGAAGGGGCTCTCGGCAAACCACGGGCCAGTGAGAACGGCCCAGTCGCCGACGTAGTAGACCTTGGCCATAAGTCGCTCCTCGTGTGAGTATCCGCTCGGGGGCGACCATGCCACGTCGCCGGACGTTCGCGGAGGCCATCGTGGCCTCCGCTCTCTCCGACCCGCCTGCGCTCACGGCTCATGGCTCCGCTGGTCGGCTAGGCCGGCTCCCGTGGCACGGTCGCCCCCTCGAAGAAAAAGGTGCCAGCCACCATTTGTCTCTAGACCCCGGCCGTCGGCCGGGGCCGTGTCGCTACGGCGACCGGCAAATGGTGGCTGGCACCTTTTTCCCGGCCGAGTGCTCGGGTACCTCTCACCAAATCCGGATCCGTTCCTGCTCCGGCTTCCACAGGGCGTCGCCTTCCTTGACCTCGAAGGCATCATAAAAAGCGTCGAGGTTCGAGACCGGGCCATTGGCGCGGTAGCGCGACGGGCTGTGGGGATCGGTGAGGAGGCGGCGGACGAGTTCGTCCTCCCGATACTTCCGCTGCCACACCCGGCTCCAGCCGACGAAGAACAGCTGGTTGCTCGACCAGCCCTGGACTGGCTCCGGCTCCTTCCCGCCCTTTGCCAACTGAAACGCCTTGTACGACACCGCCAGCCCTGAGAGATCGGCGATGTTCTCACCGAGCGTGAAATCCCCCTTGAGCTTGCGGCCCGGAAGCGGCTCGTACGACGAATACTGTTCCACGAGCCGCTTGGTGAGCCCCTCGAAAGCCACCCGGTCTTGGTCGGTCCACCAGTTCTCGAGGTTGCCGTTGCCGTCGTAACGGCTTCCCTGGTCGTCGAAGGCGTGGCTGATCTCGTGGCCGATGACGCCACCGATGCCGCCGTAGTTGAGGGCGTCGGGGGCATCGACCGAGAAGAACGGAGCCTGGAGGATCGCCGCCGGGAAGACGATCTCGTTGAGCGAGGGGTTGTAGTAGGCGTTCACCGTCTGCGGCGTCATCCCCCACTCTTCCCGGTCGACCGGCTTCCCGAGCTTCGAGACGTTGCGGTCGTGTTCGAGCTTCCGCGAGCGGAGGATGTTGCCGACGAGGTCGTCCGGCTGCACCACGAGATCGTCATAGACGCGCCACTTTTCGGGATAGCCGATCTTCGGCGTGATCTTCGCGAGCTTCTCCTTCGCCTTTGCCTTGGTCTCCGGGGTCATCCAGGAGAGCTCGTCGATGCTCGACCCGAAGGCCGTGAGGAGATTCTTCACGAGGAGATCCATCCGGGCCTTCGCCTCGGGCGTGAAGTGCTCCTTCACGTAGAGCTTGCCGACGACGTCGCCCAAGGCGCCGAAGTCGCCCGCCCCCTTGCCGCTGATCGCCTCCACCGACCGCTTCCAGCGCGGCAGCTCTTCCTGGATCCCGGCGATCTTCCGGCCGTGGAAATCAAAGTGGGCCGCCTCGAAGTCCGGGGCGAGGTAGGGGGCGAAGGCGTCGATCGTCTTGAACCGCAGCCACGTCTTCCAGATGGCGACATCGATCGTGGGGAAGAGGGCGTCGAGCTTCTCGAAGTAGCTCGGCGTCGCCACGTTCACCTCGGTGATGCCGGGGGTGCCGGCCGCCTCGATGAATTTCGCCCAGCGGAGATTCGGGGTCTTCGCCGCGAAGTCGTCGGCAGTGAACTTGTTGTAGGTCTTGAGCGCGTCGCGGAGCTCGACCCGCGGCCACTGGATCTCGGCGAGCTGCTTCTCGAGAGCGAGCACCGTTTCCCCCGGCGTCGCCGTGGTGTCGCCCGTCAGTTCGGCGAGCCGGTTGACGTAGGCCACGAGCGCCTCGCGCGCCGCATTCTCCTTCTCGCCGTCCTTCAAATAGTAATCGCGATCGGGGAGCGTCGAGCCCCCCTGGACGATCGTCGTCAGGTGGCGCATCGAGTCTTTGTCGTCGATGCCGACGTAGTGGCCGATCGGCGACGCCACGCCGAACTGCCCCGCCATGCCGAAGGCGTGGGCCAAGTCGTCATGCGAGGAAAGCGAATCGACGTGGCCGAGGATTGCCGCAATCGGCTCGTGGCCGAGCTTCGCGGTCCGCTCGGTGTTCATGAAGGCGCGGTGGAAGTCGCCCACCTTCCGGGCGTCGCTCCCGGCCGGAGCCTCGGCGGCCGCGGCCTGCTCGACGATCGCCCGGATCCGCTCGCGGGAGAGATCGTCGAGCTTGATGAACGCGCCGTAGTTGCTCTTGTCGGCCGGGATCGGCGTGTCTTTGAGCCACGTGCCGTTGACGTATTCATAGAGATCGTTCTGCGGGCGGATCGTCTTGTCGAACGCCGACACGTCGACCGGTCCGCTGGCGGCTGCAGCAGCCGGCGCGGGAGTGGCAGGGGGCGCGGCCGGCTCGGCGGCTTCCTTCGCCGGCGCTTCGGCAGCGGGGGCCGCGGGCTTCGGCTCGGTGGAGGCGTCCTTCGGAGCCTCAGGCGCGGCTGGCTCCTCCGCGTGGGCCTCCGGCGCAGGCTCGGCCGGACTCGGCGCGGGCGCATTGGGGTCGCTCACCGGCTGCCCGGCGGCGGCCCGGTCGAGCATCGACGGCGAGATCGCCATCCCCGGCGGCGGCGGCGGGGATTCGGAAGCGGCCGACTCATCGCGGGGCAGCGTCGGCTCTGGCACCGGTGCCTTGGCACACCCGGAGAGCGTCCCCATGATCACGATCCCAAGGATCGTCGCACTGGACAGGCAATCCACCACCGCCGCGATCATCCCGACGCGCTGCTGCCGATGTTCGTGCTTTCTCATCGCCTTGGTATCCTCTCGGTCGCTGGGTCCGTTGTGCCTCACGGCATCCCCTCGGACACCGCTGCTATCGGGTGAGTGTAGACGATCGGAATCGGGGCGTCTTCGCAGGCTTCATCGGTGTTTTCCGCCGGCGTCAGGCCACGACAAGGGGTGTGCAGCGATGGGATGGAGACCGTGGATCCTGGCGGTGGAGCCGCTAGAACGGCTCGCGTGAGGTGGGGGAAACGATGTCGCCTCTGGACCAGACCACCGATCCGACACCACGACAAGCCGCTTCCGGCGCGCTTCCCGGTCAGAGCTCAATCGAGTGGCCTCCGATGTCGCTCGCCTGCCTCGGCTTCCTGACAGCCTGTTACGCCTTCTACTTAGTCGTCTTTCTGACGACGCACGACCTCCGTTCGGCGGGTTTCGCATCCAAGATCATGCTCCCTGTGTTGATGATCGAGCAGACGCGCAGGGCCTCACGCTTCCCCTGTGTCGAACCGCGCCCGTTCCCGAGGTGGGCGAGGATCACGACGGTCCTCGCGATCCTCTTTGCGATCTTTGTCCTCTTCGATGTCGTCGATCAGCCCCACCAGCGCCTCCTGCCACAGATTTTCTACGACGTCGTCAGCGCGCCTTTCATGCTCGCCGGGTCGCTCCTCACGCCGAGTGTGATCTTCACACTGTTCGCCGCTCTCCAGGGTTTGTATCTCTTCGGCGAATGGCGGTACTGGGCCCGTCACGCCCTCGATCCCCGTCGGAGTCCCTCCCCATGATCCACACGTCGATCGATCTGGCCCGCTCCGGGAAGCAGCAGGGCTTTCTCCAGGTGCCCTATTCGCACAACCTCGGCGGCTGGGCGAATGTGATGGTGCCGATCACCGTCATCGCCCGCGGGGAGGGCCCCACCGTCCTCTGCCTCGGCGGCAACCACGGGGATGAATACCAGGGGCAGGTGGCGATCATGCGCCTCGCCCATGAGGTGGCGCCCGAGCAGGTGTCGGGGCGGCTGATTCTCGTTCCCTCCCTCAACATGCCTGCCGCGAAGGCCGCCACCCGGCTCTCGCCGCTCGACGGCATGAACATGAACCGGGCCTTCCCCGGCCACCCGGAAGGCTCGGTCACCAGCCAGATCGCCCACTACCTCACGACCGTCCTCTTTCCGGCGAGCGACGTCGTCATCGACATCCACTCCGGCGGCCGGAGCATGGAGTTTGTCCCCTGCTCCCACATGCACCTCGTCCCCGACAAGGCCCAGCGCCGCAAGATGCTCGCGGCGATGCTCGCCTGGAACTCCGACTTCTCCTTCCTCTACGCCGACATCGCCGGCACGGGGCTCCTCCCGGTCGAGGCCGAGAATCAGGGGAAGCTCGTGATCACGACCGAGATGGGGGGCGGGGAGGGGATCCCGGCCCGCGTCCACCGGATCACGCAGTCGGGGCTGCGCAACGTCCTCATCCACTGCGGCGTCCTTGCAGGGAAAGAGGAGACCCGCGCCGGCCTCGGCCTGCCGCCGGCGATCCTCACGCAGGCTCTCCACCGCGACGACTACCTCCTCGCGCCCGAGTCGGGAGTCTTCGAGGTGGCCGTCGATCTCGGCGAGAAGGTGCGCCGCGGCGACACGGTCGGCTGGATCCACTTCCTCGAGCGCCCCGACCGGGCGGCCGAGCCGATCCAGGCCCGGTCCGACGGATATCTGATCACGATGCGCGCGCCGTGCCTGACGAGCCAAGGGGACTGCGTCGCCGTGATCGCCCAGGAAGTGAGCGTCGACGAGGTCCTCCACGCGTGACCAAAAGCGCCATCAGCCGCGACGCTTCCCCGCCCCCGGCGCGGGCCTCCGGGGCGGCCACGCTCCTCCTGGCGTTCATGTGGGGGGCTTACTTCCTCAACTATTGCGACCGGCAGGCGGTGTTCGCGATGTTCCCGGCCCTCAAGGCCGAGCTGGCGATGTCCGATCGGCAGCTCGGCTATGTCGGCGCGGTGTTCTTGTGGATCTACGCCCTCGGCTGCCCGCTCGCCGGCGTCCTCGGCGATCGGATCTCGAAGCGGCTCCTCGCCGTCGGCAGCCTCGTCGTCTGGAGCCTCGTCACCCTTGCCACCGGCTGGGCCCGCTCGGGCTCCGACATCCTCGCCCTCCGTGGCGCCATGGGGATCTCCGAATCGCTCTTCATGCCGACGGCGATCGCGCTGACGGCCAATGCCCACCCCCCCGCCCTCCGCTCGCGGGCGATCGCGATCCTCACCACCGCCCAGATCGCCGGCACCGTCGCCGGGAGCGTGTTCGGCGGCCGGATGGCCGACGCCGGCCAGTGGCGCAGCGCGTTTTGGATGCTCGGCATCCTCGGGGTGGCCTATGCCGTTCCCTACTTCCTCTTTCTTCGGGGCGTGCGGGAAACGCCCGCGGAAGCGACTTCCGCGGCACCCTCGGCCCGGGCGCCCTCGGGCCTCGGGCGGAACCTGTTCGGGTCGCCGTCGTTCCTCGTCCTCTGCGCGGTCTTTCCCTGCTTCGTGTTCGGCCTGTGGCTGATCTACGGCTGGCTTCCCACCTTCCTCCATGACAAGTTCGCCCTCAGCCAGGCCGATGCGGCGTGGAATGCCTCCATCTATCTCCAATCGATGACCGCCGTCGGCCTCCTCGGCGGCGGCTTCTTCTCCGACTGGCTCTATCGACGCACGACTGCGGCCCGGCAGTGGGTGCTCGTTGTGAGCCTCGTCTGCTCGGCTCCCAGCCTCTTTTTTCTCGGCGCCTCCGAAACGCTCCCCGCCACGCGCCTCGCCGCGGCCGCCTTCGGGCTTTCGAGCGGCCTCTTCATGGGCAACATCTTCGCCGCCGGGTTTGAGGTCGTGCCGGCCGACCTCCGCGCTACGGCCGTCGGGATCCTCAATCTCTTCGGCGGGCTCGTGTCGGGGTTCGGGGCTCTGTTCGGCGGAATGTGGAAGCAGTCGATCGGCATCGACGGCCTCCTCGCCGCCACGGCGCTTGCCTACGTCACCGCCGGAGCCCTGCTGGCGTTGATGACCATCGCTTGCTTCGACACCGATCACGCCCGCGCCAAGGCGGAGGCTTAAGCATGACTCGATCACGGATGATCCTCGCGGCAGCCCTCGTGCTACTCCTTGGCCCCCTGAACGCGGCGTTCGCCCCGGCGGCCGAACCGGTCGATCTCGCATTCACGGCCGACTGCGACGGCTCGACGGAGCATGTCGTCGAACTTCTTCCCCCCGACTTCGACACGGCTGCCCCCCACGATCTCCTCATCGCCCTCCATGGCCATGGGGCCGACCGCTGGCAGTTCATCCGCGAGGCCCGCGACGAGTGCCGCGGCACCCGCGAGGCGGCGGCCAGGCACGGCGCGATCCTCCTTTCCCCCGACTACCGGGCGCCGACGTCGTGGATGGGGCCAAAGGCGGAAGCCGATCTCGTCCAGATCATCGCTGCCGCCAAAGAGCGTCATCGGATCGGGCGGGTGTTCGTCTCCGGCGGCTCGATGGGGGGCACAGGGGCCCTCACCTTCGCCGCGCTCCATCCCGATCTCGTCGACGGCGTCTGCTCCCTCAACGGCACGGCGAACCTCGTCGAGTATGGAAGATTCCTCGATGCGATTGCCGCAAGTTTCGGCGGCACGAAGGAAGAGGTGCCGGAGGAATACCGCAAGCGCTCGGCTGAACTCCACGCCGAGGGCCTGACGATGCCGGTGGCCCTCACGACCGGCGGCCGGGATGATATCGTCCCGCCGGAGAGCGTCCTGCGACTCCACGACACCCTCGCGGCCCAAGGGCGGCCCGTCCTTCTCCTCCACCGTCCCGAGCGCGGCCACGACACCGATCTTGCCGACACCACCGCCGCCCTCGATTTTCTTTTTCTTTTCCCCCGCCGCTGACCCACCCCGCCGGATTCCCGCCATGCAAAGGATCCTCGTCGCCGAGTGCAAGCAGGAGGTGTCGACCTTCAATCCGCACGCAAGCGCTTATGGTGACTTCGACATCCGCCACGGGGCCGCCCTCTTCGACTACCACGCCAAGGTCGGCACCGAGGTCGGCGGCGTTCTCGACGTCCTTTGCAAAACGCCCGGCGTCGAGCCGGTGCCGACGTACGGCGCCTGTTTCATCACCTCCGGTGGACCGCTCGCCCCGGCGGCCTGGAGCCGGATCGAGGGAGAGTTTCTCGAGGCCCTCCGCCAGGCGCCGCCGGCCGACGGCGTGATCTTCTGCATGCATGGCGCGATGGCCGGCCCGGCCGAATGGGATCCGGAGGGGAAGCTCCTCGAAGAAGCGCGGAAGATCCTCGGCGAAGCGATCCCGATCGTCGTCTCGCTCGATCTCCACGGGATCCTCACCGAGCGGATGGTGAAGCACGCCGACGCAATCGTCGCCTACCACACCTATCCCCACGTCGACTTCTTCCAGACAGGCTCACGTGCCGCCCGGCTCCTCCTCCGCATCCTCACCGATGGCGTCAAGCCGGTGACGGCGATCGTGCCGGTGCCGGCACTCGTCCGCGGGGATGAATTGATCACGGAGACCGGGCGCTTCGGCCTGGTGATCGCGCGGGCCAAGGAGATCGAGACCGGCCCGGGGGGCCTCTCGGCAGGGATGTTCATCGGCAATCCGTTCACCGACGTGCCGAGCCTGCAGACCTACGCCTTCGTCGTGACCGATGGCGATGCCGCCCACGCCGAGCGCGGGGCGCTCGAGTTGGCCCAAGCCTTCTGGGAGCACCACGAGACGATGACCGTGCCGCTCTCGACGCTCGAGGAGATGGTGAGACTCGTCACCGCCCACACCGGCGGCGGCACGCTCGGCCTCGTTGACGCGGCCGATGCCACGAGCTCCGGCGCCTCTGGCGACTCCAATACGGTCGTCGGCGCCCTCCTCGACGCCGGCTACCGGGGCCGCGTGCTTGCGCCGATCGTCGATGCGCCGGCCGTCGAAGCCGCCTTCAAGGCGGGGGTCGGTGGGACGGTGTTCACGACGCTCGGTGGCAAGCTCGATCCGGCGCGATACCGGCCGCGCCCGGTGCAGGCCCGCGTCCGGCTCCTCGCCGACGGCCGATTCCGCAGCGAGTCGTTCGGGGAGGAGTGGCAGGCCGGCCCGACGGCGGTCCTCGAGGCGGGAAACGTCACGTGGGTGGTGGGGAGCCGGGCTGTGAGTCTCTACGACCGCTCCTTCTTCCTCGCCCACGGGCAGGATCCGCGCCGCTACGATGGCGTCGTCATCAAATCACCCCACTGCCAGCACCACATGTATGCCGACTGGTGCGCACGGATGATCAACATCGACGCCCCCGGTTCTTCGAGCGCCAATCTGAAATCCCTCGGCCACACCCGCTGCCCGCGGCCGATCTTCCCGCTCGATGCGGACGTCCCGTTCACGCCGACAGCAAAGCTCTTCGCACGACGCTGACCGGGGCCTGCACCCCGGCCAGCGCCATGCCGATCAGACCACCCGGAATCCGGATTTCCAGGTGGTGATCTGCGCCGACGTCAGACCGCTGAGCGAAAACCGGACAACACCATCCTGACCCGGCTGATACCCGGCGACGGAATCGTTGAGGACGAGATAGACCTCCTTGGGGGCGGCACTGAACGTCACCAGCGACGCCTGACCCGCGGTCGGAGAACTACTGGCGACGAAGTTGGTTGTCGTGAACAGACTCGCGAGGTTGGCCTCGCTGTAGCTCCCCGTGAATGTCCTCAAGCTGACTTTCGTCCCGCTGCCCGCCGCGTTGCTCGCGCCGACCGCATACGGGGCGTCAAACGTGTCGGCCGCATTGCCTCCCCCGACGACGAAGTCGGTGATCAGGTCGATCGCGCTCGCCGTCGATTCCGCGAGCACTCCCAGCCGGAACGTGTCGCCCCCAGCACCGCCGGTGAGCGTGTCCCCCCCGCCACCACCGATCAGCACGTCGTTCCCTGCCCCACCGTCGATCGTGTCAGAGGCAGTCCCGCCGGTGAGTCCATTGGCTCCCCTGTTCCCGATCATGACGTTGCCGAGGTTATTGCCGGTACCATTGATGTTGCCGGTGCCGGTTAACGTCAGATTTTCGAGGTTGGCCCCGAGCGACAAGGTGACGGAACTCTGCACCGTATCTGTCCCCTCGCCGGCATTCTCTACCACCGTGTCGGCCGTCGAATCGACGACGTACGTGTCGTTCCCCAGGCCCCCCTGCAGGACATTGGTACCGGAGTTGCCTGTGATCAGGTTGTCGAGGGCGTTGCCGGTGCCGTCGATGTTGGCACTGCCGGTGAGGGTCAGATTCTCGAGGTTGGCGCCGAGGGCGTACGACAGACCACTCCGCACGGTATCGATTCCCTCGTTCACGTTCTCGACGACAACGTCACCGCTGCCATCGACCGTATAGGTGTCGTCCCCCTGGCCCCCGGCCATGAAGTCCACACCAGCGCCTCCGTCGAGAGCGTCGTTGCCCGCCCCGCCGTAGAGCACATCCTGGAACGCCGTGCCCGCGAGGACGTCGGCGAGATTGGTGCCAACGATCCGCACGCCGAGCGGTGCCGTGCTCCCTGCGACGATCCGTTTCAACCCTGTCGCATCGACGTATTCCGCGACGCAGCGGATCGTCGCCCCGGGGGGGATCCCGTCGGTCAGGGCCGGCGTGAAGACGACGGCATTGGCACCCGCCACCGGGGCCCACACTCGCGCACCACCGTCGAACCATTGCCATTGGATGCTCACAACCCGTGTCGCCCCGGCCGCCGCAGGAATCGAGAGTACGAGCGAATTGACTGGCGCGATGACCCCGATACTCGCCGGCGTGGGCGCAGCAGCCGACGCCGACGCATACCCCGTGATCGTCGCATCGAAGGCGCTCGCCGTCTCGGTGACGAGCGCCGTGACGTCGTAGGCTTGCTGCCCGAGTGCAGCGACCGTCGCCGCCGAGAGCGGAGCATGGGCGTTCGCCCCTGCCGATGCGGCATTCACCGCGCCAAAGTCGTAGCCGAAGAGGATGCGTTCTGCCCCGAAGATCAGATCTCCGACGGCCGTCGTCTCGACGCCCGTCAGGTCGACTACCCGGACACCGATCCGTTCCGCTGGGTTCGCTGGATTGAAGATCGGCGTGAGCTCGAAATTGAAGCGGTTGCCGGCATACGCCACGGTGTCGGCCGAGCCGGACGGAGACGCGGCGGAGGTCGTGTCGGTCGATCCGACCGTGACAACGTCGCCGAAGCGGAAGTTGGGGACCGACCTGAGCAGCTCCTGGAAGTGCTTGCCGTCGCCGGCCGCGACCGTGTCGAGGACACCGTTGGTCCTCAGGATCCCGTCCGCCCCGTACGTCCCGATGAGCGTGTCGAGCCGGATCGAGTCGGCTACGATCACGTCATCCCCCGCGCCGCCGAAGATCATGTCGCTCTGACCGCCACCGATGAGCCAGTTATTGCCGCCGTCACCGATTATCTGGTCGGCCGAGGAACTCCCCTCGACCCCCTGGATGTCGACCCACAGATTCCCAAACGGCGTGCTCGTCGACATATTGACATTCTGGTAGTTCAGGTCGGCGATCCGGTTGAGCGGAATGGCGACATCGCTGTAGGAGACGAGGTTGTAGCCGAAGTCCCCGAGCGCCTCATCGACGTTGAGGGTCTGGTTCTGCCCGCCGACACCAGGATTGAGGATGTCGTCGCCGTATCCACCGAAGAGCTGATCGGGACCGGCACCGCCGAACATCCGGTCGTCACCCCATTCGGCGTAGAGGGTGTCGAGCCCTTCCCCACCGACGACGACGTCCTGCCCGGCGCCGCCAAAGGCGAAGTCGGCATCGATTCCACCGTCGAGGTAGTCGTCCCCCTGATTGCCATGGATCTCATCGGTGAAGTTCTCGCCGAAGATCCGGTCGTTCCCCTCGGCACCAATCAGCACGTCGGCGTCGTCACCGCCGTGGAGTTCGTCATTGCCCGCCCCGCCATCCATGAAGTCGGGCAGCGTGCCCCCCAGGAGAAGATCGTTCCCGTTCTCGCCGTAGAGATGATCGGCACCCGCGTTGCCAATGAGCGTGTCATTGCCATCACCGCCGTAGACGGTGTCGTCCCCGTCGCCCGAATCGATGTGGTCCGCATACACCGTACCACCGATCACTTCGTGGGAATCAAAGCCCTTCGATGCCGTGCCGTCGGGGTTGGCCCCGAGGTTGGGGCGGTCGTCGAGGATGTACCGCGCCTTCCCGTCGTCGATCACCGTCCCGTTGAACATTTCGGTCACGCCGCCCCCTGAGGAGATGCCGATACCGAGTGCCGCGACGAGATCTCCGTACTTGTGATCCCGCGTCTTCCCGGATACCACGGACGATGGCTTCTCGCCGAGTTCAACATGATCGTCGGCGAGGAACATCACGTCACCGGTGAGATGCGTGGCACCGGTGGTTCGTTCGATCACGTCCTTGAATTGCTCAGTCGTGACAGCGCTGCTCAGCTCGGTGAAGATCGGCAGGCCGAGTTGCAGCCGCCAGAAGTAGTAATCGCGGTCGCCGTTGATGAGCCGCGTCATCTGATCGCAGAAGATCGCGTCAAAGGTAGCGCCGAGCTCGCCGAGGAACACGTGCTTCTCGGCAAGCCCGCCATTCCAGGCGTCGATCGTCTCGAAGGCCTTGTTGGCAGTCAGGCCAACCCCCATGAACTCCCGCGCCTTGACTCCAGCGTTGTCAGCATTCCAACCGAGACCCGCGATCGCACGTTGCTCCTCCGTCGAGAGACCATCAAAACCCGTGCCGTGATACAGACTGCCGATCCCCTGGGCGGTGGCCAACGCCAAGGCCGTGTCAGGTGTTCCATCGAGTGGCAGCGTCGAGAACGCGTAGGCCGCGATGAAGTTCACGAGCGAGTCCGGGTGCTGAAGGTTGTTCCCGAAGTCGGCCCAACTCGTGTAGGGGGTGAGTCCGGCACCGATGGCGATCGTCTTGTCGACGATCTCCTGGAGCTTCGGATCGACCACCCCACCGTTCGCATCGGCATCCGCAGCCAGTTTCTGCTGGAGAATGGCCACTTGTGCCGCCATGCCTCCGGAGAGCTCCCGGCGCAGGTTGTTGAGCGTCGGCATGCCGAGATCACGCCCGCGGGCGATGTTGATCGCGGCCAGATCCTGCGGTTGACCAAGGAGCTTTTGCTGGAGGGCTGGGGTGATGATCTCGTCGATCTCGTTGGCAGCCTGCCGCGTCATCCCGAGGGCGATCGCCGCGGGACCGACCTTCGCATACCCGGCCGGATCGAGGAACGCCTGCTCGAGGGCGTAGTGCGTCACGGCGGCGGTCAGACTTCCCTGCGG
>CANGGT010000007.1 GCA_947453375.1 Planctomycetaceae bacterium | reverse complement strand
CTCGTTTGCGGAGATTCGCTGCTGGAACAGAAGTGCCGACGATGGTCATCGTCCGAACACTGCGACAGTGACCTCATTGTAGACTCGGGAAGACAAAAAGAAATCACCCATTCGTTCGTCGGCGGCAGAGCGTGGACACATCTGCGTCCGCGCGCCGAACGATCCCGGGTCTCGGCAGTCATCCGTCGCGGGCGCCGATCGCTTTTTGCTCCCCGCCCCCCGCCGTCCCTTATGATCTGCTGATGGCGACCGACGCATCGGCTGCCCGCTGGACTGCGTGAACAGGACGCCACGTCGTGACCACACCCGCCCCGTCGATCCCCAAAGAACTCGCCCAAATCGCCCTCTCCCTCCAGACGGAGCGGACGGGACACTCCCCGAAGGCGGTGACCGTCGTCGCCAGCGACGAAACGGTCGTCGTCACGCTTCACGAAGCGCTCACCCCGGCGGAGAAGATTCTCGCCCGCAGCACCGCCGGCGCCGCTCAGGTGGAGGGCTACCACCGGGCCCTGTTCGCCGTCTCCTGCGACGCGCTCCGCTCGGAGATCCAGCGGCTCACCGGAAGAAAGGTGAAGGAATCGGCCGTCGTCATCGAGCCGGCCACCGGGGCGATCGTCCACGCCTTCACCAGCGGCACGATCGTGCAGATCTTCCAACTCGAGCCCCACGCCCCGGTCACGCCACCGGCCTGACGACGGCCGGCCACGATCTGCCGATTTTTCCACGGACGGCTCGCGTCCGTCAGGCCTTCGCTCCGTGCCGCCGAATCTCCGTGATCCCGACACCGAGCGTGTCGTACGCGGCCGGGTCGCAGGTGAGAACGATGATCTGCAGGCCTCGCTGGGCCCCGAGATCGAGCACGCGCTGGAGACCGAGGAGCCGCTCCGGATCGGCGTTCACGAAGGCGTCGTCAAAGACCACCGGAAGGCAGCCGTCGTGATCGTCGGCCAGGATCTCCGCAAGCGCCAACCGCAAGCTCGCCCCGACCTGCTCCCGCGTCCCGCCGGAAAGTGAGCCGAAGCCGAACGGCACGGCGCCGTCGGCGGCGCGCGACAGCGCCACCGAACGGATCATGTCCCCGGCGAGGTCGATCGACACCTCGGCCCCAGCACCAAAGAGCCGCTGGAGGTAATCGCCGACCCGCGCCTTGAGTGGCTCGATGAACCGGTCCTCGACCGCCTGCTTCTTCTCACGGAAAAGTTCCGCCAGCAGTCGGGCCGCCGCCGCATCGCGCTCGAGCCGGGCGAGATTGGCCACGGCCGCCGACTCGCGGGCCACCGCCCGAGCCCGATCCTCGGCCGGATCGGAGGTGCCGGAAGCGTGGAACAGGGCCAGTGCCAACTGGCGGCGCGTCTCCGCCTGCCGCATCTCCTCCTGACGCTGCTCGAGCGAGACCTGCACCCGCTTTTGATCGCGATCGAGGCTCTCCGGCTCGAACGCCGCCCGCGCTCGCTCGTGCGCCGCGAGACGATCCTCTGCCTGCCGACGGGCCGCCTCGCGCGCGGCCAGTTCCGCCTCGCGATCCTCCCCCACCTTCTCCACCAACGCCTGCCGGCGCGAACGCAGATCGGCGAGCTTTTCCTGCTCCGTGCGTATCGATTCCGCGATCCGGGCATGCTCCGCCACGGCCCCGTCGGCGAGCTTCTGCGCGACGTCGAAATCGGTGCTCGCCGACGAAAGCGAGGAGGCGAGCCGGCCGACCTCGGCGTCGGCCTCGCGCCGGCCTGCCAACGCCGCCTCGAGGCCGTCGGCCCGAATGAAGCCCTCGAGGGGAGTGCGGGTGATCTGGGCATCGAGCGTGGCGATCGCCTCGTCGAGTTGGACAAGCTCACCCAGGGCCTTCCCGTCGCCGAGCCCCTGGACTGTCGTGGTTTCCGCGCGGAGATCGTTGGCCAGGGCCGTCCGTCTGGCAGCAGCCCGGCGGGCATCGTCGACCGTCGCCACACCGAGGGCCGCAAGCCCGGCCTGAAATGCGTCCCTGGCCGCGTCGTGCCGCTGCGTACATTCGGCGAGCGATCGGCCCCCTCCCGGGACGATGCGGAGCCTGGTCGACCCACCGACGACGATCTCGGTGCCGGTCGTGATCGTCTGGGCCTCGCCCGGGGCGAGCGTCTCGTCTCCGAGCGTGACGGCCGTGTCACTGGAGATCAGCTCGACGCGTGTGGCGATCGCCCGCAGTTCCACGGCCGCCGCATCGACGGCCCGCTCGAGGGCCGACAGCGCCTCGACATCGTCGGGCTTCACCGCCGGCAGGTCGCGGAGCTGTGCCCGGATCTCGTCGGCCTTCTTCCGATGGGCCAGGATCAGGTCGCATCGTGACGCCAGCCCGGCCCGTTCGACACGCTGGCGCTCGGCCTGCTCGACGAGGGCATGGAGCCTGGCCCGCGCGTCGGCATCGCGGCGCCGGGCCGTCAGGCCACCAAGCGTTGCCACGGCCGCGTCGAGCCGGGCCCGCTGCGCGCCTTCGGCCGCCTTCGCGCACTCGAGCGCCTCCCGCGCCGGCCTCAGTTTCACCTCCGCGGCACTGATGCGCTCGTCGAGGGTGCGGATCTCGCTGTCAGCCTGCGCGAGCGCCTCGTGGGCCCGTCGGGCCGAGTCGGCGGCCACGCGCGCCTCCGCCAAGACAGCATCGACACGGCCGAGATCCTCGCGGCGTTTCTCCACCGCCATGATCTCGCCACGGATCTTCGCCACGCTTCGCGTCCCTTCGGCCAGCGAACGCTCGGTGGCGTCGACATTCCTCACCGCCTCGTCGAGCGCCGCGAGGGCCGCATCGGCCGCCGTGCGGGCAGCGCGTGCCGCGCCGAGCTCGTCGGTGGCGCGGGCAAGCTCCGAGCCGGCCTTCACCTTCCCCTTGTCGGTGGAGGAGATCGCGACGAGGTCCTGCACCTGCCGGGCCACCGATCCGTCCGCGGCCGATTCGAGGACACTGCCGCCACCGATCTGCCCGAGTCGTCCGCGCAGTCTCCCCATCGATCGATCGCCCGCGCCCGTCGCGACGGGCGCGGTTCCGGCGGTCCCCTGCCACACCCAAAGATGGGCCCACCGTCCCCGGATGCGCTCGGCGATGCCGCGGCCCCCACCCACCTCATCCTCCTGGAGAAGGCGGTGGATCTCCTCTTCGGCCTCGTCATTGTGGCGCGTCCGCCCCCCCTGCTCCTTGAGGGTCGTGCTGCCGGAGGCGGTGCCGGTGAATGTCTTCTCGATCGTCCACAGCTTGCCATCCGCCTCGAACTCGAGGATCACCGACGGATGCCCGGCGTGGAGAGCCGAGCGGATCGACTGGGCGATTTCGCCGGTGGCCTTGCCACGGAGGAAGAGGGCATGGTGGATCGCCTCGACGAGCGTGCTCTTCCCCGATTCATTCGGGCCGGCGATCACGGTCAGGCCGTCGCCGAAGGAGATCGCAAGCTCCTTGTGGACCCGATAATTGCGGACCGTCACGGAGCGGAGCTTCATGGCGCTGCTCCCAAGGTAGGCCCGACGGCGCCACCGTCACCGACGTCGCGACAGAGCCCGTGGAGGATCCGCAGCGCCGCCAACGCCACCGCCGCCCCCTCGCCGCCGGCATCGTTGCGGGCGACGAGTTCGGCGGCGACCCGGGAAATGATCGGATCGGTTCGATCCGTCAGGGCCCGCATCTCCGCCTCCGAGGGGGCAAGCTGCACGGCGTCGTCGAGATCGAGGCGGATGAGCCCCGCGCGCCAGTCGTCGAGGAGCGTGTCGAGTCGGCTGCGATCGGCGAGCGACACGGCCCCGGAGAGGACGAGCTCCACGAGGCAGTCGTCATACCGACTGCCGGTCGCCTCGCGGAGGATCCGATTCAGCACGTCGGGGCCGTCGTCACCGAGCACCACCTCGTGCCGCAGCCAGCGGAGTCGTCCCGTCGGCAGCGCCTCGACGCCCGGCGTTCCCCCCCGCGCCACGGTCACCGCGGCGACATGGCCGGGGCGCTGGTCGGCCTTCGGGAAGCGGTCGATCTCATGGGCCCCCGAATACCAGGCCTTCTCCCCCACCTTGAGAAAACCGTGCCAGTCGCCAAGGGCGATGTAGTCGAGCTGGTCGAGGGGAAGCCGACCGAGATCGATGGCATTGGCCTGCCCCGTCTCCTCGCCATCGACGCTGTTGCCGAGCGCCGCCCCGCCGAAGGAACGAGTGCTGCCATGGGCGACGACGATCCGCGGCCGCCCGTCGCCGCTCCCCGCCTCGAAGCGCCGCAGCCAGGTGGTCGGGTCGTCGGGCTCGTGCCTGCGCAAGAGCGGACAAGGAAGGAGGATGCAATCGTCGCGCTCGACCGGCTGCCGCTCGAGGAGGATGTGGAAGTTCGGTGCCACCGCCTCCCGCTGGCGGCGGAAGAAGGGACGCTCCCAGAGGCTGTCGGGGCCACCGTGGTCGTGGTTGCCGGGGATCGCATAGACCGGCACGCCGATGCTGCCGATGGCGGCGAGGGCATGCGAGATCGTCGCATCCTTCGGTGTCGCCGAATCGAAGAGATCACCGGCGACGACGACGAACGCCGCCTTCCGCTCGCGGGCGATTTCGCCGATCCGGCGGACCGCCTCGAGTCGCTCGCGCTGCACACGGCCGCGCTGCTCCTCGTCGGCGATCCGCGCGAACGGCTTGCCGAGTTGCCAATCGGCGGAATGGAGGAAAGTGGTCATGCGGAAACGACACCCCGGCGTTCGGCGGAATCACCCTCAACGGAACTGCTGGCACCAGTAGACCGTCCCGTCGGCCGCGCGTGCCATCGCCACGCCGATCCGGCTGTGGGAACCGAGGATGTTCGCCCGGTGGCCGTCGGAACGCATCCAATCGGCCACGGCCTCCGAGGCCGACGACTGCCCCATGGCGATGTTCTCCGTCACCCCCTGACCATGGGAGAGGTTGCGGTTGCGGGCCATCCAGGAGGCCTGGCGGCGCGCTCCGTTCATGAGCGAGGCATCGGCGGCGAGGGGGCCGAGGCCCCGCTTGGCGCGGGCGTCATTCGTGCGGGCCACGACCGCGGCTTCGGTCGCCGACAGGCTGGCCCCGGAATCGGTCGCGATCGAGGGATCCTTCGCCCGGGCCACGGCTCCCGCGGCGCCGAGCCCGACGGAGACACCGAGCGACAAGACGACGAGCGACCGATGAAACCAGTGGATGCGCGTTGCACGCATGGGAATCTCCTCGAGGGGGGATCAACGGCAGAACCATCACCAGCAGGAGTGCAGGTATGGAAAGCCCCCTTCGGAACTGTCAACTTTTCACCCCGTCCCCGTGACGCCCGCCATTTCCCCAGCTTGCCTCGTCGCCGCTCCGAACTCGCTCGGGGGCCGCTTCCGGGCCTCAGGGCAGCGCCGCGGACGCCTCTTGGAGAAGCCGGACACACGCCTCGACCATGAGCTCGCCGGCGCCGGGGGCGACGGTCGTGTTCGTCGTCTCGTAGCCGCCGCCGACTGCCGCGGCGCGCGTCGGGACGTAGATCGTCTCGCCATGGTTGGCGAGTTCGACGACGAGCGTCGTGCGGAAGGGGCTCGCGTTCTTGATCGCCAGACCATGCTCCACGAACGACTCGCCGGGGAAGGCCACCACGGCCACGTCGCGGCCGATCGTGATCACCTGCACGCCGAGCGGCATCGAGTCACCGGAGCCGGCGAGCTTCTTCGAAAGCCCCCAGCCAAGCCACTCGAGCGCCTCGTCCTGATCGACGTCGTGGCGGAGGTTGTCGATGATCAACCGGCGGTAGGCATCGACATGGGCGAGGAACTCGGGCTTCGCCCCCGCCTTGATCTCCCCGAGGAGCTTCTTCGCAGCAGCGACCTGCTCCGAGGTGGCATTGAGGAGCGGCACGGCGACCGTCGTCGTGTGCACCTGGAGGCGATGCGTGGCAAGCGGGGCGAGCCCAGGCAGGCCGGCGACGAGCGTGCGGCCGAGCGAGGAACCGATCACGTCGGTCTTGTTCGCCTGGGATTTCGTCGGATCGACATGGTTGATGTTGCCGCAGCAGCCGTTGCCGAAGAGCGAGACCACTTGACCGCCGAGGGCGTCTCGCACCTCACGCTCCACGAAGAACGGAAAGTCGGCACTCCACTCGGTGCCGCCGACGGTGTCGAGATGGAGGGCGAATGATGAGAGGACTGCCCGGGCCCTGCCGTCGGGGCCGTCGAACCGCACGATCCCCACCTCAGGGTCGATCGGACCGGCTGGTCGGATCGCCCCCGGGGTATCGACCTTGGCCCAGGTACGCACCGAGCCGTCCCTCATGAGGAAGCGGCGGTTGAAGGAGATCGGCGTCTCTTGAACCGCATTCCCAGCCGTGGCGACCACCTCGTTCGCCGCTGCGTCGGCCCGCTTCACGGCCGACACGATGCCGTCAACGAGCCGGGGGATGTAGGGCTCCCGTTCGGCGGCCGCGCCGGTCGGCTTGCGCCCGGTGACGAACTGGAAGAGTTCCTTCGTGTAGTCGGGGCCGGTGTGGGTGTGGGTGGCGGCGAGACAGACGTTCGCACCCGGAATCCCCGTCTCACGCTCGACTGCCTCGCGGACGACGTCGGTGAGATCGGAGGCGATGACGATCAGGTCGCAGCAGACGATCGCCGCCGCGGTGTCCCCCTGCCGGAGAACCAGCGCCTTGGCGTGGAGCGGATCCTTCGTGCCGGTGGAGAGCCGCTCGAAGTAGTAGCCGCTCATCGGGTAGGGCCCGGCAGGCGTGATGTCGGCAATGGCGACACCGGCGCGGAGCGGCCCCTCGGCGGCAGGCAGAGCAGGAAGGGGGAAGCACACCCAGGCCAGGGCCGACGCGATCAACGACGGCACCATCCGCTTCATCCCACCGACACTCGCACGACGGCAAGCCATGGCTCTTCTCCTGTTTGGATTCCACTTCCCGAGCGCGACTGTCAGCCCCCCACGAAGACCCGTGTTAGCCGCCTGCTCCGCAGCATCGGCCCGGAAGGAAGGGGGTGAGATCGCCGACGAAGTCGACTTGCGCCGGATGAGCCGGCGGGAGCAACGCCGCCTCTTCGATCTGAGGCGGGCCGGCAGCGAAGTTCCGCGCGATCTCGTCGGCGCCGAGGGCTTTTGAATAGAGGGCGACCAGCGCGATCTCACCCTGCCAGGGGCGGTCGCCACTGACTTCGTTCCCGACGACGAACCGGCAGTCGTCGGGCCAGCGGTTCATGTCGCCGGCGACAGTGTTGGTGGCCACTTCCTGGCCGTCGAGGAAGAGGCGGACGACGCCATCGGGGGTACGCGTGGCGACGAGGTGCGTCTGCCGATGGATGGCGGTGCCGTCCGGGGTGGGCGTGGCGGGGGTGCCATTATCGCTGGTCGTGCTCGTTCGCAGGCGGAGTTCGTAGCGCCCCTTCTCCTGGACGAGCGAGAGACTGCGCTTGCTCCTGTCGAGCGAGAGACTGACGATCCGGGCCGGGCCGGTCTGCTCCGCATCGGCAGGGGTGATCCAGACTTCGAGGGTGAATTGCTGCGCCTGGCGAAGGGCTTGCGTGAGGCGAATGGCCGGGCCGTCGGAGGCGATCACGACCGGGGCATCGAGCCCCATCCGGCCGGCCTGGAATCGGACCCCCTGCGGCTTGTCGATCCGCAGATCGATTCCCTCGCCGACACCGGCCCGATCGGGGATCACCCCGTTCACGAGCGCCTCGAACGTATAGATCGCCTGGAGGCCATCGATGATCCGCTCGGGCGGCTCGGCGGCCCGAGCCCGCGAAAAACCGATCGACGCAAGCACGCCGACGAGCACGAGCCCCCGGCTCACGGCATCAAGCCGGGCGCAGCGAGGGAGCGGCGGGAAGGGAGGAGCAGGCATGGGAGCGACGAGGAAAGCAACGATTCGACCCGGCGGCCATGATACCGACCGGACACAGCCCTTCCTCTGCCGGGCTCGATCCCCCAGGGCCCCACGCCGCTCGAACGGCGGGATAGACTCGGGGAGTCGTCGACTTTCCCGGTCCGAGAGCCTCCCCTGCCCCATTCCACCATGCCCACGTACGTCTACGAAATCGTCAAGCCGGACGGCACCGGCGGCGACCGGTTCGAACTGCTCCAGTCGATGTCGGAGCCGGCGCTCCAACAGCACCCGGAGACGGGGGAGCCGGTCCGTCGCGTCATCACCGGCTTCGCGATCGGTGGCAAGAGCACAGACATCGGCAACCCCAAGCTCCTCTCCGACAGAAATCTCGACCGTCTCGGGTTCACGAAATACGTGAAGAGTGGCGACGGGAAGTACGAGAAGACGGTGGGGAGCGGGCCGAGCCAAATCTCCGCTGATCAGGAGCCGTGAGCCCCGGCGCGAGGCGGACCCTGCCCACGACGGGGAAAATCCCGCGGAAGCTGCTTCAATTCCATGACGGAGCGTACCCGATGTGCTGCCGATCGATCGTCCTGTTGCTCCTCCTGACGGCGATCGTTGCCCCTCCCCTGCGGGCCCAGCCTGAAACCCCCGCCGCGCCGCGCATGGCGGAGGGGATCGGGGTCACGATCGAACGGACCGGCCCGCAGAAGGTGATCATTCCGTCGGGGCAGCACGGGCTTGTCGGCTTCCCCGACGAGGGGATCACGTTTCTCTCCCGCAAGCCGTTGTCGTTCCTCCTCGTCGCCGGCGTGTCGACCCGGCTCATGCAGGGAAGCTCCCTCGCCACCGCCAAGCCGGTCGCCGAGGTGATCGCCCCGTCCCCCGGCGGCCCCGACAACGGCTACGCCGGTGTCAGTGCCGTGATCACCGATCCGAAAGATGGCACGATCCGCGCCTTCTACCACGCCGAGGATTGGGAGGGCTACGAGAAGCTCGGGCTCAACGGCATCAACAATTTTCTCGCGAGCGTCTGCCTGGCGACCTGCCCCGCCGACGGGAAGGTGTTCACAAAGCAGGGGCCGGTGATCACTGGCCCCGACGCCAAGGATACGTCCTCCAAACATCCGCAGGGGATCGGCACCGCCTCGGTCACGGTGACCCCGGGGGGGAAATATCTCCTCGCCTGGTTCACCGTCTACTCCCCTGCTCCGGGACGCGGCTCCGAGATCGGGATGGCGCGGGCGCCGGCGGCCTCGGGGGGCGAGGCGGGGAGCTGGTGGAAGTGGCGAGACACTGACTTCAACGAACCGGGAATCGGCGGCCGCGGCACGCCCGTCATCTCCTTCCGGGAGCGGAAGGGGGCGGCGATGGATGCGAGCGTCGTGTGGGTGCCCGAATGCCGCCGCTACGTGATGGTGTTCACCGGCGTCATCCATGGCGACACCGCGCCCGATTCCGACCCACAGGGGGGGATCTGGGTGGCCTGTTCGCGCGAGGGGATCGCCTGGAGCGAGCCGACGAGGATCGTGAAGGGGATCGGCGTGCCCTGCACCGGACGGGAGTGCACGATGCACCCGTCCCTCGTCGTCAACAGCGCCACAGCCGACACCATCGACGCCACGCTCCTCTACGGCTACAGCCCGAGTTGGGGCATGACCGTCGAGGCGCCGAGCCACCACCTCGTCGGTCGCACCGTCCGGCTGAAAATGACCGACGGGGAATGACGGCGGGCACCGGGAGGGCAGGTCTCGGCCTTCGGGCCATGTCCCTCACCCGAAAGGCTTGCCAACGCGCCCGGGAAAGTCTTCACGGAATGCAGAGCAACTCCGTGTGCGGCGATTGATCCGGAGTGCTTTCGGCGAGCAACCGGTCGTAGAGTGTCTCGAGCGATTCCACCGTCGCCACTGCTCCCGTTTGCCAGCCAACGCTGCCGATGTCGCGAATGCTCCGGCAGCGGCGGAGAAACCGGAACAACTGTTCCCGGCCACCGGCCTGCTCGATGCCATAGGGCCAGAACTCACAGACGACAACCGGGGGGCGTTCGCGGGCAAGGATTCCCCGGGCACCGTCCACCACGTGCCCTTCGTGCCCTTGCGTGTCGATCCACACGAGTGTCCGCTCATCGGCGATGAAGCCGGCCTCGGACTCCAGGCGATCGAGGGTCGTGACGGCGATCTCGGCTCGACGCCGATCCTTCTCACCGTAGAGCCCCCGGCACTCCACCCCTTCGACGACCACGCGATGGTCGCCGTGATTGGCCGGGTCAAGGGACGCGGTGGCCAGACCGACGCGGTCAGAGAGGGCGACATCGAACAACTGCCAGCTCCCTGCCTCGACGTTGAGCGACAGATTGCTCCGGAGAAGGCGAAAGTTGTCGGCATCCATCTCGATGCCCACCCCTCGGGCAAAAAGCCCGCTCCGCAAGGCATGGACGATGTGGGTGCCGATGTTCGCACCGACATCGACGAACAGGCCGGGATTGAAGCGATGCCGCTCCCGCAGAAAGCGTACGACCTCCGAGACCCGCCCCTCCTCGAAGGTGCCACGCTGCAGGAGCGAATATCCGATCACCGAATCGTCTGACCGGACGAGCATCGGTCCGTTCTCTGTGTCGACCAATCGCACGGCTCCCCCCACGGCCGGAGGTCGGCCGTAGAGCGAGCCCGCGGCGTTGTTGAGGCTGACGGCGGGCATCGGCAGCGCGGCATCGGACGGGAAGAAACTGGCGACAACGAGACCGTCGCCGCTGAACGACTCCTCGACCGTGTGCTCCGCAAGGATCGTCGCCCCGAGTGAGGCCAGCAACCGCAGGCAATCACCGTGCGTCGTCCCCGAACCGCTGATCGACACATGGTGCGTTGCCACGACAACAAACCGCAGTAATCCTGCGGCCACGGCCCGCCCGAATGTGGTGAGAAACGGATATTCGCCCCCCTCGACATCGAGACGGAGGATCTCGATGGGCCTCGCGCCGACAAGGTCGAGAAGACTGTCGAGGGTGTGGCAGGGAAGGCCGGGGACTCGCGCGACGGCGGCCACCGTCGATGCCGTTCCGCTGACGGAGGCATTCACCCAGATCGCGCTGCGGCCGTTGAAGGAAAGATTCTCCTCACCACACTTCATCGCACCGGCATCGGGCTCGACACAGACCGCCGTACTCCCCGGCACGGCACCGAGATACCAATTGGTATAGCGGGCCCACTTGGCCCCCAGATCGACGAACGTCGTCCCGTGGCGACAGTGGCGGAGAAGATGATGAAACACCAGTTCCGCCTGCGGTTCGAGGTGGCCGCGAAGCTCACGGATGATCTGCTCCATCCAGGGCCCGTGACAGCCCCCTGCCCGGACGAGCGTGCCGTCGTGCATCACCTGAAGTCGCAGGCCGTCGCGGGTGACGATCCGGCCGGCGTGCTCGGCCTTCGGGATCGCCTCGGCATCGCGACAAGCGATCGTCATCGACACACGATCCCGCACGTCCGTCGGCCGCAAGACGGCAGGAGGCGAGATCAACGTCCGCAGGTGTCGCGCGGCGCGACGGAATGGCGATCGATAGGGTTCGTTCACGAACAAAAACTCCGCACGCACGAGGAGAGCAGCGACCCACCGGGAGCGTTCACGGCCCGATCACCTTGGATGGAGCGATCGCGCCGCCGGCAGCGGAATCGGCCAGATGAGATTGCGGGGATGACCGGGAGCCTGGCTGCAGCCGACACACAACGGCGAGTCGTTGCTGCCGTCGAGTTCCTTCCGGCGAAGGGTGCGATAGGCGTCGCCATTCCAGATCTCCCTGAGCGACTGGGTCGTCACGTCGCCCATCGTCGACTTGGCGTCGTAGTCGAAACAGCACGGCACGACACGGCCGTCCCAGCCGATGACGAGGCTCTCCCAGAGATACGAACAGGGAAACTCTCGTTGGCGTCGAAGACTTTCCCGGATCGGTACCGTCGCCAGTTCCAGAAAATCGCCGGACTGGTTGCCCCAACTCGTGTAGTCCTTGTAGATCACCTCGTCCGCACCTGCGGCGAGCCAGAAGGAACGGAACTCGTCGAGTTGATCTTGGGTCTCTTGCATCCTGATGATCGACAGAATGGTGTGGGGCTTGCGACGACCGAGGCTCGCTTTGAGCGACAGGAATCCGTGGGCGTTCTCCACAACCTCTTCAAACGTGAACGTCGGACTGATGCGGACGCGTTCGTAAACCTCCTTGCTCGTGCCGTCGATCGCGATCATGAGCGTGTCGAGCGGAGAATCGAGTATCGACCGGGCGCGTGTGGCATCGAGGAGCGTGCCGTTGCTGGAGATACCCAGATTCGGTACGCCACGGCTCTTGGCCAATTCGATCTGCTCGAACAGCCGTGGATGCATCAAGGGCTCGCCGAACCAGTGAAACCAGCAGGGTTCGGTGAAGTACTCGGCGTCGTTCAGGATCTTTTCGAAGAGCGAGTCCGACATGGTGCCAAGGGCCCGCTCCATGATGTCGGGCTCACCGCGCGGGCACATGACGCAGCGCAGGTTGCAGTGGTTCGTCGATTCGATCGCGAACACTGCCGGACGATTCCGCACCACCACGTGACCATGGTGATATCCATAGTGCCGCCAAAAGTCGTTGGCCAACTTTTTCAGTCGCTGCATCAATGGCGGTCTAAAAGCCACGAAAGACTCCAATCCAGGCTCAGCGGACGTTGCTGGTTACGGGCAAGTGATTCACCTTGCCATGGCACCTCCCCACCCCGATGGAGATCCCGAGGAGCACGACGGCAGCCACATCCCCAGCCGGGACACACACTGATCGTCCCGGGGGGGCAAGGCTCTCGCTCGCTCCGCGACCGCCGGCAAGCGACAGTATGAGCGATCCATCGACTCAGTCGAGGTGCCAGCGGGCAATTATGGCCAGGCGGTCGCGCACCTGCCGGCCGACGACGAGCGGATTGAACGATTCCCGGATCGTCTCCCGCGCGCGGGCCCCGAGCCGGGCGACGAGGGCCGGATCGGTGGCGAGTTGCCCGAGGCACCAGGCCGCATGCTCGACGTCGGCATCGGCCCACAGCGGTCCCGCGTCATAGGGGCCGACGGTCTTCTCCAGAGGCTTGAGTTCGTAGCGCACCGGCATCGAGTTGGTGACATCCATGAAGTCCATGTTCGCCGACCATCCCGTGGCGACGACCGGCTTTCCAAGGGCCATCATCTCCGCCGGCCCGAACCCGAACCCCTCCGCCCGGTGGAGCGACAGGAGGATGTCGCAGCAGCTTTCGAGATCCCAGGTCTCCTGCCGCGAAAGCGTCTCGTCGATGAACGTGACGCCAGGAAGGTCGGCAAGGGACGCGCAGACCTCGGCGAGCGCCTGGGGATTGGCGGCGCCGTTGTGCGTCTTCACCACGAGCCCAAGCGCGGGATTCCTGGCCGCGGCGAGCCGATACGCGGCGATCGCCGCCTGCGGGTTCTTGCGCTCCTGGAACGAGAAACAATCGTACATCACGAGGACGAGCTGCCGGTCACGCGGCAGCGAGAATCGCTCGCGCGACGCTCCCGCACTCGGCGTGACGCTCACCACATGCGGCACCTTGAAAACCGGCACTGGCGAGACCGGCGCCACGGCATCCTGGACGAACGTCGAAGGCACCCACACCTCGTCGACCTCGCTGAAGGCGGCATGGTGGCGGCGCGGGATCTGCGGCTGTTCCCAGTGCCAAAAGCCGATCGTGTACCGCCCTTTGGTATGCCCCCGGGCAAGGAGCGATTGGCGTGTCGGCAGGGTCTGGTCGGCATTCACGTAGAGGAGATCGATGGGGAAGGCCCCCAATACCGGCGGCAGGAGGAGGGTGTCATCGGACTGTCGGCAGGGAATCTGATAGCCGACGTCGTCACCGACGATGGGGATCCCCGCCGCGACACAGGCCCGGGCAAAGGATCTGGCGGCTTCCCCGAGCCCACAGTCCGCCCGCAGATAGCCGCAGAGCGTGAGGCCAATCGTCGCACCGTGCTCGCCGCTGGGAGCCGGATCCGCGTTCGGCTCCGATTCCACCATCTCGCAGGCCGCGATCCCCGGCCGCCACCGCTCGAGGAACTCGAGGCCCCGGATCAGCGGGGAGATCACCAACCGCCGCGCGATCGCCGGGGCGGACGGTGAGCGGTCGGCCGTACGGAGCAGTCGCCCTATCCAGCCTGTCCGGCTCCGCGCCTCGCGCGAGAGCCCGACGGAGAGCAGCTTCAGGGCCATGCCGGAGCGGGTACTGATCGCCGACCAGCTTCCCCACAACTCCCGGACCGTCGGCGGCCGGTCGAGCAAGCCGAGATAGAGGCGCTCGAGTCGCTGGATCCCATCGTGGACGATGCGGATGTCGTCGTCGCCCTTGCGTTCCATGCCTTGTCCGCTCACAAGCCCCCTCGCTGTCTCGGCACGGGACGGGACGGAGGGCCCCGGTCGATCGTCCCGACACGCCCGAACAGACTGTCGATCACCCCGCCCATCATCGCCATGCCCTGCCGACGGGTGCTCTTCCCTGGGAGCATGCCAAGCGCGTGCCGCGTTGCCCACCATCGTACCCGAGCCAATCGCGCCGGACGGTGTCGCCGATGGAAGCGGATTCGGTTGCGCGTGTCGTAGCGCACCTGGAGGAGATCGATGCCTCCCGTCCCGGATCCACCGACTTTGTGCCACACCCGCGAGCCGAACGCGTAGATGATCTCCCAGCCGGCCGACGCCGCCGCGACACACCAATCGACATCCTCCCAGTAGAGGAAGTAGCCATCATCGAGGACTCCGATATCCGCCACGGTAGCCCGGCGGACCAACAAACTGCAGCCGGTGATGAACTCCGCCGGACCGATCTGGTCGTACTGGCCAGTATCGACCTCGTCCTGGCCACGGTGCATGGCCCAACCGTAGTCCGGCCTGCAATACCCTCCCGCGAACCAAAGCACCTCCGGGCGGTCGGCGTAGAAAATCTTTGACCCGACGATCCCGGCCCGGGGATTCGATCGCATCACCTCGATCAGTTCATCGAGCGCCCGGGGATCGACCGTCGTGTCGTTGTTGAGGAGCCAGACAAACTCCGCTCCCTCGTCGATCGCCAACCGGATGCCGACGTTGTTGCCTCCGGCATAGCCGAGATTGGCCCCCGTCTCGATGATCCGCAGACCGGGGATCTCCGCCTGCAACCGCTCGACGGAACCGTCCGTCGAGCCGTTGTCGATCACGATCAGCTCGTTGTCGACGTTCACGAGCCTCTGACACGACCGCACGCAGGCGAGCGTGTCGCGCCAGCCGTTCCAATTGAGAATGACCGTGACGACACGCCCGGGGACCAGGGGACGGTGGCTCATCGTCGCTCCCCCGCCAAGCGTGTCACGAGGCGCCGCGCCGACCGCCACAGCCGCTCCGGCAGCGAAGGGGGCCCGAAGCGCCGCCATCGCGCCCTTCGATCAGCCATCCCCTTTCCCGTTCGGGGCCATGCGGCCGCCACGGCGTCGATCGCCGCAAGGGCTCCCCCCGCAAGCGCGGCCGAGCGGGAAACCTCCACGGCGGCGAGCGCCGCTCCTCCGATCCGCTGTCGCATTCCGCTGTCGTCGGCGAGCTTCCGCATCCAGGCTGCCGCCTCGGCAACCCGCGGCTCGGCCCAGGTCTGTCCGGGGCCGATCGCCGCCGACTGGTAGCTCGGATGCGCGGCCTGCACGGGAACCGGCTCGAAGCCGACGAGGCAGGCGTCATCCTCGCTCATGAAATCCATGTTGCCCGACCACGCGGTGGCCACGACCGGCTTTCCCAGCGCCATCGCCTCGAGGAGATGGAGCCCGAGCCCTTCGGCACGGTGAAGCGACACGCACACATCACAGGACGCCGCCAGGGAGAGCGCCTCGGCGTAGCTCAGTTCCTGATCGATGACGATGGTGTTGGGGGTGGCAGCCAGCTGCACGAGAAGCGGTTCTGGATCGACCCAGGAATGGCCAGAGCGGAGATGGCGGAGCTTGACGACGAGCTTCACCGCCTCGTCGGGAAGGAACGCCGCACGGAATGCCGCGAGCACAGCGGCGGGGTTTTTCCTTGTCAGATCGCTCGTGACATCGAGGCCGACGTGAAACAACACCGCATCCTCGGGCAGGCCGAAGCGGGGCCGATTGGGCACCACCCCCTCCGGGAGAAACACCGTCTGCGGATAATGAACGACCCGCGCTCCGGGACACGAGCTCTCGACGGCCCCGAGGATGAATCGGCTCGGCGCGAGGACGAGATCCATCGCTCCGAGCAGTTCCCGCCACGGGGGCGCGACGGGAAGTCGGGGCAGCTCCCAGAAGGGGACAACCACATTCGCGCGTCCGACGACATCGAGCCAGGGGCGTGCCGAGGCGACGAGGCTCGCGACCTCGGGAGGATTCATGTGGAAGAGATTGACGCTGTAGGGCGCCGCCGGGCGATCTGCAACGATATGGGCACTCGTCCGATCCGCTCCCTGCCGCCCTCCTCCCGGATCGACGTCGATCGCCTCAAAATCCCTGCCGCCGGCGGCAAGCACCGAAAGGGTATTCCGGGCGGCCACGCCGAGGCCCATGCTGCCGGTGACATGCCCGATGAGGTTGACTCCCGCTGGAGCGCCCCCCCTGATTCGGGCCCGGGTGAGAATCGCTTCCATGGCACACGCAAGAGTCGTGAAGAAACACCACACGATGCCGGCACGATAGCCGCCCCCTGCCGATGAGGGCAAACCGATCGACGCGGGCGTTACGATGGCGGCTTTCCCCTTCGTTCCCACCGCATCCGGATTCCACCGATGAACGCACGTGCTTTCCTGCCGGTGTTCCTGATCATCGTTTTGCTCAGCGGTCCTGAACGGTGCACGGCAGCGGAGGGCGACGCCGACGCGTTCTTCGATGGCGGACGGATTCCCAACATCGAGATCCGTCTCGCCGAGGGGGCCGCCGACCAGCTCCGTGACGATCCGCGGAGCTACGTTCCCTGCACGCTCCTGATCGATGCCGATACCGTCTTCGAGGAGGTCGCCATCAAGCTCAAGGGCTCGGCGGGGAGCTTCCAGGGGCTCGACGAGAAGCCCGGCTTCACGATCAACATGGATCGCTTCCACCCCGGCGCGCGTCTCCACGGCCTCGACAAGTTTCACCTCAACAATGCCGCCCAGGATCCGACACTGTTGGCCGAGTGGCTCGGCGCGCACCTGTTTTCCTCAGCCGGCATCCCCGCCGCGCGCGTCACTCACGCCCGCGTGCTCCTCGACGACCGCGATCTCGGAATCTACGTCTTCAAGGAGGCGATCGATCGAGACTTCCTCGAGCGCCACTTCGACGACCCGAGCGGCAATCTCTACGACGGCGGCACGGCGGTGGATCTCGACGAGCTCGTCGAGCGCGACGAAGGGAAGCGAGGCGTTCCCGGAGCCGATCTGAAGCGTCTTGCCGCGGCCTGCCGGGCTGAGGATCCGGCGGAGCGACAGGCCGGGATCGAGACCTGCCTCGACGTCCCCGACTTCCTCTCGTTCATGGCCCTCGAACTCATGACCGGCCACTGGGACGGCTACACGACCGCCCACAACAACTACCGCGTCTACGTCGACCCGGCGAGCGGCGGCCAGATCCGCTTCCTCCCCCACGGCATGGACCAGATCTTCGGCGATCCCGGCGCCCCGATCCTCGAAATACCCCCGACGATCGTCGCCGCCGCCGTGATGGCAGTGCCGGAATGGCGGAGGGCGTTCCGCGATCGCATTCGCGATCTCCTCCCGCGGTTCGACGCGGAGGGTGCGATCCTGCCGCACCTCGATCGCGTCGCCGAGCGCCTCCGTCCCGTGGTCGGGGCGACGGGCACCGAAGCGCTCGAGGCCTGGGAAGGGGCCGTGGGGGAGTTTCGCGACCGGATCGTCGCCCGCGATGCCCAGCTCCGCGCGCAGGCCGAGGCCCCCGAACCGGAGCCGATCCAGTTCGATGGCGCCCGCCGCGCTGGGCTCGCCGGATGGTCCCCCCGGATCGACAGCGGCGAGGCGATCCTCGAAGAGACAGCCGGAGACGATGGCCGGAGCGTGCTTCGGATCGCCGTCGCCGCAGCGTCCCCCGTGATTGCGTCGTGGCGCGTGGCGGTGCCGCTGCCGGCGGGCCGCTATCGCTTCGAGGGGCTGGGATTCGGCGACGGGATCGAGGCAACGGAGGATGAGACCGGGACAGGAGCGGGCTTGCGGATCTCCGGCGGCCAACGGACCCAAGCGGTCGATCGCGAGGGGGAATGGAGGCCGCTCGGCTGTGAGTTCACGCTCGAGGCCGCTGCGACGGTGGAACTCGTCGCAGAACTGCGGGCCACCTCCGGCTCTGTCTCCTTCAACGCTGACTCTCTCTCTCTCCGGCGACTCTCTCAGCCGTAGCAGGCTCATGCGGATGGCTGCATCGACTGACGTGCCGATTTCGAGATCGCCACCACCGCCGGATGCTGCATCCGCTTCTCGACCGAGATCGCGTAAAAACGTTCGCGGAGTTTGTCGGCGCGGCCGATGATCCCGACCCGGTAGGCCCGCTGCACCTCCTCCTCGACGACCGACGGCGCGGCAAACACTCCCTCCCCCTCCGCCCCGAAAACCTTGAGCAGCGCGCTGTCGGCAAACTCGCCGCGGATCGTCGGCCGGATGCCGTTGTCGTCGAACCATTGCTCGAGCGATCGACCGAGCACGCTGTTGCCCATCGGCATCAGGAACGGCGCTCCGTTGAGCGACGCCGGAAAATCACGGCGGTGGTTCTTGACGAGGCTGGCGGTCCCGAAGAACGAGACGCCACTCTCCCCGAGGAGATGGTTGTAGGCACGCAACCCGATCTGTGGGTTTGCCGGGCTGTCGCTCAGCACGATGTCGAGTTCGTGGAGGGCCAGCTGCGTTATCAGCCGGTCGGGAGAACCGTCGATGCAGGTGACACGAACGTCTTCGCCGACGTGGAACGCCGGACGGAGGAGCCTGTGGATGACGAGCTTCGGGAGGGTGTCAGCAATGCCGACGACGAGCCGGATCGCCCCGCCTGCCGGTCGGCCGCGGACGACATCCTCGAGTTCCCGACCGAGTGAAAAAATCTCGTCGGCATACCGGTAGACCGTCTTCCCCGCCTCGGTGAGGGTCATCGTCCTCCCCCGCCGCTCGAACAGCGGCGTCTTCACCGATTTCTCCAGCGCCTTCAGCTGGGCGCTGATGGTGGGCTGCGTGAGATGGAGAGTCCGGCAGGCCTTCGTGACGCTTCCCTCCCGGGCGACGGTCCAGAAATAGAGCAGGTGGTGGTAGTTCAACCAGCGCATGACGGGCCTCCATGAATCGTTTTTTTAGATCGTCCGAATAGTATTCATCGACTTGCCCGATGAATCCAGGGGGTCTACAAATGACGATGTATCTTCCGGCCCCGCCGTGGCCTGGAGACCGCGGCCGGCCGACTGCCGCTCTCCGCCCCCGTGAAAGTCGCCATGTCGCAGTCGCCGAAGCACGATCCCCACGCTCCCGTCGACACCTGGCGGCAGCTCACCAGGCTCCTGGCCAGCGAGCGTGGAGACGTAGCCACGATCCTCGCCTTCGCCCTCGGCGTCGGGGTCCTGTCGGTGGTGACGCCGGCCGCGATCGAGGCCCTGGTCAACACCGTGGCCTTCGGGGTGCTGCTCTGGCCCGTGGTCGTGCTCTCGCTGGTGATGTTCGGCTTTCTGGCGTTCTCGGCCTGTCTGCGGGCCATGCAGTCGGCCGTCGCCGAATACGTCCAGCGGCGGGTCTTTGTCCGCACGGCCAGGACGTTCGTGACGGCCTTCCTGCGCTGCGATGCCGACACCCTGGCGCGGAGCAACCCGACCGACGTCGTCAACCGTTTCTTCGAAGTGGCTTCGGTGCAGAAATGCCTGGCAACGCTTCTGGTCGACGGGGTCCAGATCGCGATGACGACGATCGTCGGGCTCGCCGTGCTCGCCTTCTACCATCCGTACCTGCTCGTGTTTGCCGTCGTCATGGTGTTCCTGCTGGCGTTCCTGATCCTCGTCCTCGGTGCCGGCGGCGTGCGCACGAGCATCGCCGAGAGCGCGGCGAAGTACGAGTTCGCGGCCTGGCTCGAGGATCTGGCCCGCTGCCCCCGCTCGCTCCGGAGCGAGAGTGGCCTGACGTTCTCCGCCGAGCGGGCCGAAGAACGGATCGACGCCTATCTCGTGGCGCGACGGCGACACTACTCGGTGGTCTGGAGGCAGGTCGTCTTCGCCCTGGCGATCGAGGCCGTGGCGAGCACCGCCCTCCTCGGCCTGGGCGGATGGCTGGTGATCCAACGGCAACTCAATCTCGGACAACTCGTCGCCGGAGAGTTGATCGTCACGCTCGTGCTCTCCGCGGTGTCGAAGATCGGGAAATACGTCGAGGTGTTCTACGACCTCCACGCAGGCCTCGCGAAGCTGTCGATTGTCGACACACTCCAGTCCGAGGTCGATGGCGGGGAATTGCTTCCTGACGAGTCCGGGCCGATGCGCGTGGCCATCGATCCGGGGAACACCGATTCGCTCCAATCCAGTTTCCAACTCCCTCCGGGTGGCCGTTCCGCGCTCGTTGCCGGCGCGGAGAGCACGGCGTGGCTGGAGTCGCTGGCCCTCCTCCGCTCCCCCCCGTCGGGAACCGTCGAACTCGACGGCATCGATGGTCGATCCCTGAATCGGCCTGCCGCCCGCGAGCACATGACGCTTGTCGGCCCGGCCGAGACCTTTGCCGGCACCGTGGCCGAGAATCTCCGCGCCGGGCGGACGGATGTCTCGGCCGCCGATCTCCGCGTGGCGCTCGAGACCGTAGGGCTCGCTTCCCGGATCGCTCGTCTGCCCCTCGGCATGGCGACTCCCCTGGCTCCAGACGGTTTTCCACTCGACCCGACCGAGACGGCACGGTTGGCGCTCGCCCGGGCGATCGCCAGCCAGCCCAGGCTCCTCCTCATCGACCGGCTCCTCGACGGGCTCGATCTTGCCAGCCCGGAGCCCCTCGCTGACTCGCTCTTCGGCCCATCGGCCCCCTGGACCCTCGTCGTCGCCAGTGCCCGCGAAGACGTCCGTCAGAGATGTGTCTCTCCCCGGGAGGCATCGTGATCATGGGATCCCGCACAGCCCCCACTGCGCCCCCCCTTCCCGCCGGCGTGGCCACGCCACGGAGCGTCCGTCGTTTTGCCAAACTGGCGATCCTGGCGTTCCTGGCTTCCCCGTTTCTCCTCGCCTTCGTCCCCTGGCAACAGACCGTTCAGGGGCGGGGGGACATCATGGCGTTCGCGCCGGTCGATCGGATGCAGGTCATCGAGGCGATGATCCCGGGGCAGATCAGCAAGTGGCACGTCGTCGAGGGAAGCCGGGTAAAGAAAAACGATCCGCTGGTCGATATCGAAGATAACGATCACGAGCTTGCGGCAAGATTGGAGGCGCAGCGGCGTTTCCTTGCCGATCGGCTCACCGCCGCCGAGCGGGAGGTTGAGGAGCAAGGCTCAGCTGCGGAAGCGCAGGTGGCTGCCCGCGATGCGGCAATTCGTGCCGCCACAGCCAATCGGGATGCCGCCAAGAAGTCGATCGAAGTCGCCAAGCAGGTGGAGGCCAACGCCACCTTCGCGGAGGAATACGAGCGGAACCGCTTCCAGATGTTCGAGGATCTGTTCACCAACCCGCAGTTCGGCGGGCTGGAGAGCAGGATCTCCCGGGACGAAGCCCGGATGCGGGCCGACCGGGCAGCCACCGACACGGAGAAAGCCAACGCGGAGATCGAGCGTGCCGAGGCGTTCCTCCTCACCCAGGAATCCCTCCTCGTTCAGGCCGATGCGGCCGGGCTCTCGGCGATCGCCGTCGCCCGCGGCAACCTCCGCAAGAGCGAACAGAACCTGTTCACGATCCAACGCGATCTCCAGGAAATTGACTCCCGCATCGAGCGTTTCAAAGACCGCATCGTGCTCGCCCCCTGCGACGGGACCGTTTACCGGGTGGCCGCGAACGTCAGCCGGGGTGGCCAGTTCGTCAAGGAAGGGGATGAGTTGTGCACGATCGTTCCCGACACCAACGACCGGGTCGTGGAACTCCTGCTCGACGGCAACGACGCGCCCTTGGTCCTCGCCTACGCGGAACAGACAGGCTCCTTCCCCCATGTCCGCCTCCAGTTCGAGGGCTGGCCGGCCGTGCAGTTCTCCGGGTGGCCGGAACTCGCCGTCGGTACTTTCGGCGGCAAGATCAGACAGATCGATTCGGCCAGCGGGAGCACCGGGAAGTTCCGCATCCTCGTGGAGCCCGATGCCCAACTTGCCGGCGACACCTGGCCCGATCAGCAGATGCTCCGCCAGGGCAACCAGGCGATCGGCTGGGTGTTCCTCAACAGGGTCCCGCTCGGGTACGAGATCTGGCGGCGTCTCAACGGCTTCCCGCCGGTGCTCGCCCCCCCTTCCAAGGACTCGGAGGGGAAAGAGAGCAAGCCACCGAAGGTAAAGGTCGGATGACTTCGAGAACGGGCGTGCCGAGCTTCACGCCGATCCTCACCGCCGCGGCTCTCGTTCTCCTCCTCACGACCGCCGTCGTGGCGAAGGAGCCGGGGCGGTTCGTACCCGCCAGCCGGCCGACCCCCCTCGCCCCAGATCGGGGCGACCTGCCACCGACGGTGATCACGCAATCGTTCCTCGATCTTGTCGACGCCGTCGAGGCCTCCGATCCCAGCCCCGAAGGCAGGAGCGGAGACGACACTCCGCCTCCCCCGCGGGCCGAGGTTCGCTCCCAACCCGATCCGGTCGGTCCCAGCCCTGTCTCCAAGGGTCCGCAGCGTCAAAGCGAACTTCTCCCGGCCCCTTCCCCGAAGGCCAATGCCGGAATCACGGTCGCGCCTCCCCGGCCCTCCGCGGCCCTTGAGCTTCCCGACCTCGCTCTCGACGACCGCGACGAACCGTTGACGCTCCAGGAGGTGCTCCAGAGCGTCCTCATCCATTACCCGCTCCTCCAGGCGGTGGAGCGTGAGCGGGGGATCGCCTCGGGCAAACTTACCACCGCGATGGGCGCCTTCGACACCAACGTCAACATGGCAGGCAACGCCCTCGCCCCGGGGACGTACGAGAATTACCGTTCCGATTTCGGTCTCTCGCAGCAATTCATGACCGGAGGCATCAGCGCCTTCGGAGGATTCCGCACCGGGTACGGAGATTTCCCCACCTACAATCTCGCTCAGAAGACGGCCAACGCCGGGGAGTGGCGGGGCGGCATCACGCTCCCATTCGCCAAGAACCGCGACATTGATCGCCCGCGTGCCGCCCGCGCCCAGGCGGAACTCGACGTCGCCCTCGCCGAGCCGGTGATCGAGCGTGGTCGCCTTGATTGGATGCGTGCCGCCGCCAGGTCTTATTGGGCATGGCAGGGGAGCGGGGAGCGCTTCGGCGCTGGTGAGCGACTGCTCGACCTTGCCGTCCGACGCGACGGCGAATTGGAACAGAAGGTAGCTCGGGGGGCGACGGCGAACATCGAGCGGATCGACAACCAGCAGAACATCGCCCTCCGCAACGGCCTCATCGTCCAGGCCGATCGGGCGATGCAGCAGGCCGCCATCGACCTTTCCCTCTATCACCGCGATCCCTCCGGCCGACCGCTGCTCGCCCGCCGCAGCCGGATGCGGCAGGTGCCCGAGCCGGTGCAGCCCACCGTCGTCCTCTATCAAGATTCACTCGCCCGAGCGCTCGGGTCGCGTCCCGAGTTCCAGCGGCTTTCCCTGCAGCGGGAAAAGCTCCTCGTCGAACGGCGACTCGCCGCCAACCAGACGCTCCCCAACCTCGATGGCCAGCTCACCGGGAACCAGGATGCCGGCTTCGGCAAGAGCGCCCTTTCCGGGAACGATGGCCTCGATCGGCAGGTGTTGCAGGCGTCCTTGATCTTCCAACTGCCGGCCCAGCGGCGCGACGCCCGTGGCCGGCTCCAGACCGCCGAATCCCAACTCATGCAGATCGATCGGCAACTCAGCTTCGCCGAAGATCAGGTGCGGGCCGAGGTCCAAGATGCGTTTTCCCTCCTCGAGCGGGCTTACGAGTTCCACAAGCAGGCCCGCACCCGCCTCGAACTCGCCCGGCTCGTCGCCGGCGCCGAACGGGAACAACTCCGGCTCGGTCGCAGCGACGTCCTCCGCGTCACCCTCCGCGAGCAGGCGAAGTTCGATGCCGAGATCTTCGAGATCTCGGCCCGCCAGGAGTTCTGGCGGGCCGAGAGTGATCTTCGTGCCGCCGACACGTCGCTCGGCCCGGAGAGCCCGGGGCTCCTCCGGGAAATGACGGTTCGGCAGGGGCCTCTCGACGAGTGACGCTGAACGCTCGTCACTCGTTCTGCGACTCACGCCCACGGGCCGTCGAGATGCAATAGCGGACCCAGTGATCCATGTTCTCGTTGAAATAGCCGACGCTGCCGTCGGCACGGAGCGCGTGGCCACCACTGGGATGGTTGCTGCTCCACCCTCGGCAGCGTTGGTCGCCAGCTCCCTGCTGCCAGGCAGGGTTGGTGTTGTTGAGCGGCTTGAGGAGGCTGTCGACGACGGCGTTGGGGTTCACCCACGCCGCATCGGGCAGCGAGTTGTAGTCGAACGAGGCACCGTTGCCACCGCGCCAGTGCATGTTCTCGAACACCGCCACTGTCCTCGACGTGCCGTCGACGATGTCGGAAAGCCGCCGGGGACCGACCTGCTTGAAGACACCGTTGTAGTTTGCCTGCTCGTTCATGCATTCCCCGTTCACCCACGGCGTTCCCGCCCCACCCTTGTCGAATCGGCCCTTCCGTTCGGGGTCGGCGAACGTGGGAATCGCCCCGCAGTCGTGCCAGCCGGCCCACACGTGGCCGAGGTTGCCGGTGTAGTCGGCAGCCCCGAACGTATACCCGTTCCAGTTGAAATAGCTCGCGGCCTGTCCTGCGCGAACCGGTTCCATCGAAGTGTTTGACGGGCAGAGCAGGTTCTTCAGAGGCCTCGCAGCCAACGAGGCGTTGTTCACGGGGCTGGTGCTCGTGTCGTAGCTGTTGAGGGCGAAATTGAATTGGTTGTAGAGCGCCTGCTCCTCGAGGTAGGGCATTGCCATCACCACCCACGACCAGGCACCGTCGTTGGAGAGATTGAATTGCCCCCGCCCTGTGTTCGCACCGGCCTGTCCGCAGATCGCCTGATCTTTGTTGTAGGGAAGGACATCGTCCTTGGCCGACGCGTGATTGAGCAGCGCCAAGCCGATCTGCTTGAGATTGTTGGAACACCGACTCCGTCGCGCCGACTCCCGGGCCGACTGAACGGCCGGCAGGAGCAACCCGACAAGCGTTCCGATGATCGCGATCACCACGAGCAACTCCACGAGCGTGAAGGCTCTCCGGATCAGACGCATGGTTCACCCTCCTCAACGGGGACTCGAGGGGAACCGGGTGGCTTGCCCCCTCGTCGCTGCGGACCTCCGGGCCACCTCGGACCGGACTGATGCCCGTCGAATACCGGTGCACCGAGGGAACTCGGCCCCTCGCCAGTCCCCCGATGGCCGACATCGGCCACCCCATCGCTTCTGCCTCCTATTCCTAGCCCCCCAGGCTCCATACACAAATCAGTTCCTCGCAATGAGACGAAACGTTTTTTTCTATTCATCGCACACCCCGCCCGGCGGCGGGGTTCGGTCAGTCCGGTGACGCCCCGCCGCGATCACGGCGTCTCTGCAGGAAGAGCCGTCGGGATTGCCCCGGTGGGGCGGAGCGGTTCTGTTGGCGACTTCCCCGACACCAACCCGCTAGCCCCCCATGCACGACGTCGATCTGATCCTCACGCTCGCCGGTGGGCTCTCCGCCGCGCTCGCGTTCGGCGCGATCACGCATCGGCTGCGACTGTCGCCGATCGTCGGCTATCTGCTGGCCGGCGTCGTCGTCGGCCCGCACACCCCGGGCTTCGAGGCCGATGCCGAACTCGCCAGCGAGATGGCCGAGCTCGGTGTCGTCCTCCTCCTCTTTGGCGTCGGCCTCCACTTCCACCTCAGCGAGCTCCTTGCGGTGCGTTCGATCGTCGTTCCGGGCGCGATTGCGACCAGCGCCTCGGCGACGGCAATCGGCACCATCGTCGGCCACTGGATCGGCTGGACGTGGCCGGCGGCCGCGGTCTTCGGCGGCTGCGTGGCGGTGGCGAGCACGGTCGTCCTCCTCCGCGTCCTCGCCGATCATCGCGCCCTCCACACCCGCTGCGGCCACATCGCCGTCGGCTGGCTCGTCGTCGAGGATCTCCTCACCGTGGCAGCCCTCGTCGTCCTTCCCACCGTCTTCGCCGCCGGGCCGCCGACGGTCGAAGGGCTCGCGATGTCGCTCCTTCTCGCGGCGGTGAAGATCGCGGCGCTCGTGGCCGTCGTCGTGTTCGCCGGCGGCAAGGTCATCCCCTGGATCCTCGAGCTCGTTTCCGACACCGGCTCGCGCGAGCTGTTCACGCTCGCGGTGCTCGTGGTGGCCTTGGGCGTCGCCGTCGGAGCGGCCCGCGTGTTCGGTGTGTCGATGGCCCTGGGGGCGTTCCTTGCCGGGATGATGGTGGGGCGGAGCGAGTTCAGCCTCCGGGCCGCCTCGGAGGCCCTGCCGATGCGCGACGCCTTCGCCGTGCTGTTCTTCGTCTCGGTGGGAATGCTCTTCGATCCGTCAACGCTCGCCCGCTCCCCCCTGGCGATCCTCGCCACGGTGCTGATCGTGATCCTCCTCAAGCCGGCCGTGGCCCTGGCGGTGATGCGGCTCCGCGGGGTGTCGCTATCGATCGCCATCCCGGTCGCCGCGGCGTTGGGACAGATCGGCGAGTTTTCCTTCATCCTCGGCAATCTCGGTCGCGATCTGGGGATCGTCCCCGCCGCCGTCCTCGAGATCCTCGTCGCCGCGGCAATCGTGACGATCACCCTCAATCCCCTCCTCTACCGGCTCGCCGACCGGCTCGCGGCGTCGCTGACCCGCTCCCGCACCGGCGAAGACGACCCGCGCGCCGATGCCGGCCCCGCCGTCCTCGCGCCGAGCCACCGGGCGATCGTCGTCGGCTATGGACCGGTGGGGCGCACGGTGACCGAATTGCTCCTCGACAATTCGCTCGACCCGACCGTCATCGAACTCAACCTCGAGACGGTCCGTCGCCTCCTCGCCTTCGGCGTCCGCGCCGTCTACGGCGATGCGAGTCGCCCCGAGGTCCTCGAGCGGGCGGGGATCGCCCGGGCCGACAATCTCATCCTCACCTCCGGCTCGGGCCGGATCGACGAGGAGATCATCCGCCACGCCAAGCAACTCAATCCCCACATTCGCATCCTCGCCCGGACGCACACGACCCACGAAGTGCCCAGGCTCCGTCGGGCCGGGGCCGAGGAGGCGTTCTCGGGGGAAGGGGAAGTAGCCCTGGCGCTCACCGTGCGGATCCTCGAAGGACTCGGCGCGAGCCCGGAGCAGATCGACCGCGAGCGCGAGCGGGTCGAGGCGAACTTCCGCAACGGGTGACGCCCCGCCGGACCACACCCTGCGGTCCGGTTTTCACTCGAACGGGCGCTATACTGGGCGGTTGGCGACCGATCCTGCCCACGATCATCTCAGGGAGGCACATCAGATGCCCCGCACCCGAATTCTTGCGGCCTGGACGGCGCTTGCCTGCCTGATGATGTCGATTCCGGCCTCCGCATCGGCTGACGATGGCGAGCAGGCGCCCGGCCTCACCACATGGGATGGCCGCCACTCGATCGACACGATCCGTGCCACGGTCGTTTACTTCGTGCCCTCCGACCGGCAACCACTTCCCGATTGGCGGGAACGCGTCGAATGGCTCTGCGAGCGCGTGCGTCGCTTCCACCACCGCGAGTTCGCGGGCCGATCTCGGCTCGTGACCATGATTCACCCGGAGCCCTTCCGCTCCGCCGCGTCGACTGGGGCTCTCCGCGTCGGAGACGGCGACGCCACCTTCTTCCGCACCCTCACCGAAGTCGACCGAACGATCGACGTCGGCCGTGATGCCGATGGCGCTTTTCCCGTCCTCCTTGTTCTGAGCGACATCAACTGGCGCCCGCTCGATGACTTCTCCCGCCAATCGCCCGCCGCCGATGGCTGGAAGTTCGACGGCGCCCTCGCCGATGGAGGGCTTCATGTCCCGGGTGCCGCCGCCGGGGGATCGCGCGCGGTCTACCTCGCCGACCAGAGACGCGGCTGGGGGCTCGTCAGCGGCGACGGATGGCGCGTCCCCTGCCGGGGAAGCGACTGCGTCGTCTATCACGAGGGGATCGGCCATGCCATCGGCCTCCCCCACCCCGAGCCCGCCGATGGCGCGGTGATGAGCGAGGGACAGTACCGCAGCGCTCTGGCCCAATCGTGGGTTGAGGCGGAGCAGAAGAAGCGGCTCGGGTTCACGGCGGACGGCGCCGCCAATGCCCCACCTGCCGATCCGGTCTTCGACACCTTCACCGCCACCCCCGAGCCGGCCATGCCGAGGCCGGGCCAGCCTGTGGCCCTGCGACTTTTTCCCTTGGAGCTCATCCCGCCAGGACTGCGCGTGGAGGTGCAGACGAGCCTCCGCGGCCCGTGGACGAGTGTGCCGATCGATGCCGAGGCACTCCGAAAGGGATCGGTCTCCCTGGGGCGCTTCGACCGCCCATGCGCCGTCGGCTGGCGCGTCACCGGGCCAACGCCAACGGTCACCACGGAAGCCGGCGATGACTCGAAACCCGTCCCTGTCGACGGACCGTCGGCCGCCACCGCCTGGGGCTACTTCCAGGTCCGTCTTGCCCCCGATGCGCCCCCTCCCCCGGTCGACGTCGATCCCGCTGACCGGCAAGCGCCCCCCTCCCCAGATCCCACCGCCACCAGCGTCGATCTCCTGGCGCTCGTCGATCCGCGCCGCGACGGTGTGGCGGGGGAGTGGACCGACCATGAGGTCGACGGCCGCCGCGAACTCCTTGCCCCAAAAGCCTTCGGAGCGAGGATCGAGCTCCCCTATGCCCCCCCGGCGGCGTACCGACTGACCCTCATCGTCGAACCGCTCGACGAGCCGAACGGACTGACGATCGGCCTGAGATCGGGGGAACACCGCTTTCTCGCCCTGCTCGGTTTCGGCGACGCCGGCCGGCGGGTCAGCGCCCTGGAGAACGTCGACGGCCGCAATGTCGGCGACAATCCGACGCGGATCGACGGGGATGTCTTCCGGAAAAACCGCCCTGCCGAGGTCGTCGTGAGCGTCGGGCCAGCCGGGGTGACGGCGACCGTCGACGGACGGCCGTGGATCGATTGGGAGGGGAAGCCGGAGCGGCTGTCGCTCTCCGACTACTGGCAGACGCCGCGGAAGGAGGCCCTCTTCCTCGGCGCCTACGACTGCCGCTACCGGATTCTCCGGGCCACGCTCGAGCCGCTCTCCGGCCAGGGCCGGAGCCTCGTCGACGAAGGAGTCGCACAGGAACGCTGAGCGGCGAAGGTGGCGGGAGAACGGGCCTGCGGCGATGGATGAGAATTGAGCGAGGGATGTTCGCTGCTGCCGGATCGACGGGGTACAACGGCGGCACCCTTCTCCCTCGCGAGGCCCTCCATGCGATGCTCGACGACCGTGGTCCGCTGCGTGCTCCTCCTCCTCGTCATCCTCGGAGCCACGCTCGTCGGGACGCCGATTCCGCTGCCGGCGCACGGCGAGGAGCCGATCCGCCGTACCCCCGGCCCGCAGGCCGATGGCTCGGTCGTCCTCCCCAACCAATGGTCGTTGCGACCGACGGGCAAGCAGGTGGAGGTGGGTGACTTCCCGGTCAACATCGCGATCCATCCCGATGGCCGTCACGCCGTCATCCTCCACTGCGGCTTCGGGCCCCACGAGTTGGCCGTGATCGATCTGGAGACGCGGAAAGTGCTCTCCCGCACCCGCATCGACGAGGCCTTCCAGGGGCTCGCCTTCGACGCCACGGGGAATCGGCTCTGGGTGTCGGGGGGAGCGGCCGAGACGCTTCTCCCCTTCCGATTCGAAGCGGGGACGCTTGTGCCCCTCGAAGCGGTGCCGCTCCGCGACGAGAAGCTCCGCGGCATCCCCGCCGGAATCGCCGTCGACTCGACCGCGACCACGCTCTACGCCGCCAATGTTTGGGGGCATTCGGTCTCGCGCGTGCGACTCGCCGCGGCCGATGGAGTCCCGGTCATCGACGAGCTCCTCCTCGGCACCGAGGCCCCGGCGCCGGCCCCCACGCTTCCACCGACGACCGACGACCCGTCGATCACGAAGCGGGCCGACGTGCTCCTCGAGCGGATCGTCGCCGATGCCCCGCATCCCTGGACATGCCTGCTCGACGAGCCGAGGCAGCGACTCTACGTCTCTCTCTGGGCCCAGGCGGCCGTGGCCGTGATCGATACCCAGGCCTGGCTCGTCGTCGGCCGGATCGAGGTCGAGGAACACCCCAACGAGATGGTGATGTCGCCCGACGGGAAGCGACTCTTCGTCGCCAACGCCAACCGCAACAGCGTGTCGGTGATCGACCTGGCGGAAGAGAAGGTGACCGAGACCCTCGTCGCCACCCTCACCCCCGACGCCCCTCCCGGCAACACGCCGAATGCGCTTGCCATCTCCGCCGACGGCGAGATGCTCTTTGTCTCCAACGCCAACATCAACGCCGTGACGGTGTGGGAGGTCGAGGAGCCGGGAGCCGCCCGCAGCCTCGGCTTCATCCCCGTCGGCTGGTATCCCACCTGCGTCCGCCTTTCCGCCGACGGCCGCCGACTCCTTGTCGCCAATGGCAAGGGGATCATCTCCGATTCGAACCGCAACGGCCCCCGGCCGGGATTCAATCCCGAGGCCCCCACCCCCGACTACATCGGCGGGCTGTTCGACGGGACAGTGTCGGTCATCGAGCTTCCCGAAGATCACGAGAAGCTGACGGCCCAACTCGCCGTCTGGACGGAACGGGCCTTCGCCTGCCAGCCCCCCGCCAGCGACGAGGTGTTCACGGCCGAGGAACTCGACGGCCACCCCATCCCGCTCCTCCCTGGAGCCACCAGCCCGATCACCCACGTGATCTACATCGTCAAGGAGAACCGGACCTACGATCAGGTCCTCGGCGACATGCCGGAGGGGCACGGCGACCCGACGCTCTGCCTGTTCCCCGAGCGGGTCACGCCCAACCATCACGCCCTCGCCCGGCAGTTCGTCCTCCTCGACAATTTCTACGTCGAGAGCGAAGTCAGTGCCGACGGCCACGAATGGAGCATGGGGGCCTACGCCACCGACTTCGTCGAGCGACAGTGGCCGCTCTCCTACGGCCACAACCGTCGCAAAAAGTTTCCCTATCCAGCCGAAGGGAGCTTCAACGCCGCCGCCCGCCCCGCCGGCGGCTACCTCTGGGATCGGGCGATCGCCGCCGGCGTGAGCTTCCGCAGCTACGGCGAGTGGGTCGCCAACGGTAAGACGCCCGACGATCCCTGCACGCCGAAGGTCAAGGCCCTCGAGGGCCGCTTCGACCCCCTCTTCCGCAGCTTCGATCAGGACTACTCCGACCTGAAGCGGGCCGATCGCTTCCTCGCCGAGCTAGCCCGGTTCGAACAGGAGGGGGAGATGCCGAGGCTCCAGATCGTCCGTCTCCCCAACGATCACACCAGCGGCTCAAGCCCCGGCAAACTGACGCCGACGGCCTTCATGGCCGAAAACGATCTCGCCTTCGGAAGGATCGTCGAGGGGGTGAGCCGGTCGAAGTTCTGGCCGACGACCGCGATCTTCGTCGTCGAGGACGACGCCCAGAACGGCCCCGATCACGTCGATGCCCACCGCACGATTGCCTTCGTCATCAGCCCGTGGACGAAGCATGGCGCCGTCGATTCGAGCCTCTACTCGACCAGTTCGATGCTCCGGACGATGGAATTGATCCTCGGCCTCGACCCGATGTCGCAATTCGACGCGGCGGCCCTGCCGATGGTCGGGGCGTTCGCGAAAGCCCCGGTCCTCGAGCCCTATCGCTGCCGTCCGGCGGAGGTCTCCCTCGACGAGCGGAACGTGGCGATGGATTGGGGCGCCGAAGCGTCCGTGGCGATGGACTTTTCCGTCGAGGATGCGGCCGACGACCTGCTCCTCAACGAGATCGTCTGGCGGAGCGTCCGCGGAGCCGATTCGCCGATGCCGGCCCCGCGACGGGCGGCCTTCGTGTTCGCTTCCGAGGAAGACGAAGACGAGGACTAAAAGAGAACGGCCCGATTGGCACGTGCCAATCGGGCCGTCTTGTCTCTTGAACCGTGCTGCGGGCAGCGGCGGTTACTTGTAGTCGTCGAGTTCGATGACGAGATCGGGCATCTCGCCGGAAATCTCTTTCTCGATCTTCGACTTCCGGTCGCCGTACTTGCCCTGGAGGTTGTCGCCCGGTTGCCGGCCGTTCATGTGAACGATCGAGATCCGGTACTTCCCCTTCGGCAGCTTGACGCTGAACGCCCCCGACTCGTCGGCAAAGGCCGATTCGGAGTGGTTAGCCCCATCGCCACCGTCGCTGCGAATGAACTTGACGTTCACACTCGCAGCTTTGGCGGCAGCCATCACCGGGTCGAGGGGGAGCGGATTGCCTCCCCGGAGAATCTTCCCGCTGATCTTGAACTCCGGCTCGGTCTTGTGACTCGTCCGACCACAGCCGGTGAGGGCCGTGGAGCCAACGAACAACAGGCAGAGCGGTACCAAAGCTGTTCGCCGCGAAAACGTCACGCTGGTCGAGAAACTCGCCATCAGTATTCCACCATCTTTCCGTCGTCTCGGTGGCCCATCCGCCGCCAGATCGTCTCGTTGATGTTGTAGGTGATCCCCCGCACCGAGCCGTCGCAGAGCACGATGTTGACGACCGTCGGATGGGCGGCCCCGAAGCGGCCGTCGCCACCCCAGGTCCCCGACCGGTCGCCGTCGGTCTGGGGAACAAAGCCGGTGTGCCGCATCGTGTCGTGGTCCCATCCGGCGGTGTAGCCCTCGTTGTCGTCCCCGCACATGTTCCCCTTGCAATTGTCGATGTCGAGCGCCTTCTCGCCGAGGAGAATCACGTTCGTCGTGCCGTCACGGATGCTGGCAAACGTTGCCACCTTGCGGAGATCGAGGTTCGGCTGATCGCCGTCGACGCGGAAGATCGGGCCGTCCCCCTCGTTGTGCCATGGAGCCCCTTCGCCACCGAGCCAATTGTCACCGGTGTCGATGCTGTTCCCGGCGTAATCGGTCTGGGCGTACGGGGCGTTGCCGCCGGGGAACGGTTTGCCATACCACTCCCCCGAGAACTTCACGCCGTCGGAGGCAGAACGGCGGCTGGGGCAGAAATACTGCGCCACCGGCGTGCCACGAGCCTTGTAGAAGCGCTCCCAGTCGGCGAGCGAGCCATTGCCGTCGACATCCTTGGCGCCGTTCCCGAGCCAGAGGGCCTCGTTCTCGAGGTAGGGAAGGATCTGGTAGCCCCAGCCGGCGTACTGCTTGACGCCGGTGGCGGGCATGCCGTTGTTGAACGACCACGATCCCCACCACCAGCCGCCGGTGGGGAGAAACTGCCGGGAGTCGTGGTGGTTTTGCACCGCGAGTCCGAGCTGCTTGAGTTGGTTGCTGCATTTGACCCGGCGCGACGCCTCACGGGCGGACTGCACCGCCGGGAGGAGGAGGCCGACGAGCGTGCCGATGATGGCGATCACCACCAGCAACTCGACCAACGTAAAGCCCCGCGCCTGACGCCGGGGGGCGACAGGTTGATGGGCTGTATCGATTCGGGCACCCATGACGATTCTCCAGCTTGATGGGACGGATGATTTCATGCGCCGGAAGGGAAGAGGAGCAGATTTGGTCATCGGATAACGAGCGTGCCTGACTGCAACGCCACGACTCCCCCCCTCCAGATGCCATCGACATCCGGGAGAGGGGCCTGCATGACGGCCGAAAGACGTCGCCGCCGGAAGAGAATCCCCCGATAGCCAGCCCCGCACCACCCGAAAATCCTACGGCTTGGCTCCTCGAGCGGCAAGCCGCAAGCGCCACCCCCAGCCCCACCCCCTGGGGTACCTGACCGGCGGGGAAACCGCTGCCGGGATCGAGGCAGCAGGTCTGCGTTCCGCCACCGAGCCCCTGATCCACCGGGGGGAGAGCGATCGGAAACGCTTACTTTCCCTCAGCTGCGAGGATTTCTGCCGCCAAGAGCATCGTCCCGGCGTGGATCTCGACGATCGCCCCGACATCGGCACAGTAGCCTCCCCCGCAGACGATTCCCACGGGAAGCCCGGCGGAGCGTGCCGCGGCGAGCACCCGGCGGTCGCGCTCGAGCAGCCCGTCGCGGCTGACCGAGAGCCTCCCGAGTCGATCCCCTGCATAGGGATCGGCCCCGGCGATGTAGAGGAGGAGATCGGCCCCCCCTACCCCGAGGGCGCCGTCGAGCGCCGCATCGACCGCGGCGAGGTAGGTCGAGTCGTCGGCACCATCCTCGAGGCCGATGTCGAGGTCGCCCGGATGCTTGCGGAGGGGGAAGTTGCGGGCGCCGTGGACCGAGACGGTGAATACCGACGGATCGGCCGCGAAGATCTCGGCCGTGCCGTTCCCCTGATGGACGTCGAGATCGAGGATCACCACGCGCTCGACCACGCCCCGGGCCTGCATCTCGCGGGCCGCCACCGCCGTGTCATTGAAGACGCAGTAGCCCTCCCCCCAGTCGCTCCCCGCATGGTGGGTGCCTCCGGCGAGGCTGGCGGCGATTCCGTCTTCGATCGCGGCGGCCGCCGCGTCGATCGCGGCGCCGGTACTCCTCAGCGAGCGGGCAACGAGTTGCTCGCTCCAGGGAAACCCGATCCGCCGGACCTCCGCCACAGAGAGCGTTCCGGCCATCACCCTGCCGACGTAGTCGCGCTTGTGAACGCGGAGGAGCTCATCGTCGGTGGCGGCGTGCGGCTCGATGAACTCAAAGGCCGCGCCGGAGGCAGCCTCGGCCTCCAACCGCTTCCGCAACGCCCGGTATTTCTCCACCGGAAAGCGGTGCCCCTCCGGAAGAGGCAACTGATAGCGGTCGGAGGGGAACAGCCGCATGGCCCATAGCGCCCCGGGGAATCAGCCCGCGCGACGGCGCCGACACCACCAGACACCGAGGCTGATGCCACCGGCAGCGATCAGCTGCGTCATGGCCGCCGGCTCAGGCACCACGATCGCTACGATCTGCGGCCGGTAGTAGGAGAGGTCGGCGAAGAAGGAGGTGTTGTAGAAAGCCGCCGTGGAGGTGCCCCCGGGCTGATTCGGAAGCAATCCCTGCGCGATGATGATCCCGGCGAGGTTCCAAGCCCCGGCTTGCTTCACGAACACGGCGCCGCCGGAGTCACCGTTGACGACCTGTGCCTCGTTGGTGGAGACATACGGATCGAACGTCGCGCCCAAGCCGAGGACGTCCACCCCGACGTTGAACCAGCCGCGGTTATCGATGGCGTTGGTGCCCCAGCGCATCTCTTTCGCGCCATCGGCCTTGAAGCCGGCCTCGTTGGCGAGCTCCGCCGTTGTCTCTGTCCAGATCCAGGGATTCGACGAGTCGTTGATGTCCCAGAAGGTCGGATTCGCCTGCTGGAGTCGCCCCCGGCCGATCATTGTCACCGTCTCGCCGTTGGCAGGCGCGGTGCTGGCGACATGAATGAACGGCAGGCTCACCGACGGGTTCGCGATCCGAAACATGTAGAGATCGGTGACGGACGACTTTCCGGCGGCGCCGGCGTTGGTGAGCCTGTGACCGGTGCCGGACAGCATGGGGTACTTCACGCCGCCGAGGGTGATGCCGTCACCGCTACCGACATGGTTGGCCGTCAACACCCATCCATAACCGATATAGACCCCTCCACCGACCCCGATCGCGCCGACGTTGCCCCAACCGGGATCATCGCTCGGGGCCGACATGTTCGCCGACCCGGCGTTGACCAGATCGATGACGACCGCCCCGACCGGACAGGCAAACGGGCCGGCACACGCCAGGGCCAGGACCGCAATCCACCGCCACAGTGCTCGAAGGCGCATGTCCAATCTCCTCGTTCGGCCTGCAGCGACGCGGCGACAGCCCAAGGGACCCGCGCCGTCTCCGCTTCTCCATGGATGGTACGCAAGGAACATCGATGCCGTCGATGCCGGCCGATCCGGCGGCAGTGTCCGGGAGCTTTGGCGACGGACAGCTACCGAGCGGCGAGGCGCCGGACGGTGACAAACCTCGCCTTCGCCCCCCCGGGGCCGAACTCGGCCCCAGGAATCCCGGGCACCACCTCGAACAGCGCCGGTTCGATCGACTCGATCTCCCAACCGTCGGAGAACGTTGCCCGGAGTTCGTCGTCGGCCACCCGGCGGGGGCCCTGGGTCCCTGGTTCGTCGGTCGACATACAAAGTATGAAGACCCTCGCGCCCGGCTCGAGGAGTTGACCGAGGGCCTCCACGTAGGCGGTCCGGCGATCATCGTCGAAGGAGTGGAACATCCCGCAGTCGGTGACGGCGTCGAAGCGTTCGGGGATCGCGCCGATCGCGAGCGCGTCCATCTGGAGGAAGTTCACCGCCAGCCCCAGTTCAGCCCCCTTGCGCCGGGCGGCTACGAGAGGCGCCTCGAGGAAGTCGATCCCGGTCACCGTCCGGCCGCGCGCTGCCAGCCACAGGGCGAGATCGCCGGTGCCGCAGCCCGCATCGAGAACCCGACCGGTGATCCGCGAGGCCGCAGCGATGAAGGCCTCCTGCGGGCGTCCGATATCCCAGGGGGCCCGGGGAAGGGCGTAGTAATCGACGAATCGGCCGCGCTGCGCCGACGCTTCGTGGCCGCCCCCCCCATGGCCGGCGGTCATTTCTTGCGAGCCTTCTTCGCCGCCGGCTTCTTCGGGGAGGATCCGACCGCCGACTTCAGAGCCTTGGCCGGAGAACCCGATCGCGGCGCTCCTCCGCGGCCGTCGACGAGGACATCGACCGTGCCGGTCTCGACCCGGTAGAGCCAGCCATGGATCCGCGGCACCGATCCGTGGGCGTGCATGTTCTTGATCAGGGCGAGATTGCGGAGATGCTTGATCTGGAGTTTGACGTTCTCCTCGGTGAGCACCGCCAACTTCTGCTCGCGATTGAGGCCCCGTTCACGGGCGATCCGATCGGCGGCTTCCTTGGCGCCGGTGGCGATGCAGAGCCAGTCGGCGATGTAGTTCTCGTGGACGCCGTCCTCGATCGCGGCGATGCCACCGCAGCGGGTGTGCCCGCAGACGATGATGTCCTCGATCTTGAGATGGACGACGCCGTACTCGAGGATCGCCGAGATGTTGACGTCGTTGAAGGCAACGATGTTGGCGACGTTGCGGTGGACGAACATCGTCCCTGGCTTCGAGTCGGTCATCTGGTGTTCGCTGACCCGCGAGTCGGAACAGCCGATCCACAGCACCTTGGGCCGCTGCTGGGCGGCCAGGGCGTGGTAGTAGTCGGCGTTCGGGGCGAACTCGGTGCTGACGAACTTGGCGTTGCCGGCGAGCAGATTGTCGATCATCGGGGTGGGCACCAAGGAAGGGAAGTCGGCCGGGGGTCGCGCCCGGTCCGGCCAAACCCTACCATCCAGCCGGCTCTGCGTCACCGCTGGGACCAGGGCCCTCGTCGGGGCCGGGCATCGGATCGGGGGCAGATGGCTCGGCCCGCGTCGGGCCGGCCTCCCCGTTCTTCCCATCGCGGACCGCGGAATCGTACGCGTCGCGGTAGAAATCGGCATGGCTGAGCATGATCGAGTCGATGCCGGGAATGCCGAGGGAGGCGAGGGGGACGAATCCCGCCGGAGGCGCGGCGGCGGCATCCCGTGGTGCTTCGGGCCGCGCCTGGCGCGGACCGTTCTTCCTGGGGCGGCGCGGTGAGCGTGGCTTCGCGCGGTCGGCCTCGTCCTTGGAGCGCAGTGGCGGCAACCACCACACGACCCCGTTTTGCATGACGATGCGGTTGACGCCCATGTCCCGTCCCTCGTGTCCTCTCCGACCCCTCTTCGACCCAGAGGGGGCTCCGGCCGGCCGCTCGCCCCCCCGGTAGGTATCGAACCGCCCCCCCCCTGACCCGCGTGGTAGCCCGATGACACGGGCGCCGCCGGAACAATCGTTCCGGTCAGGCATGCCGGTCAGGCATCGCGAATCAGGCCGAAAAAGGGGCGAACGACCGACAAAACCACCGTTGCCGCCGAGGCGACCACCGGACTATCGTCCCGCCCCCTCCGGACAGTCCGGAGAGCACCGACACCGCCCCCGTTCCCCGCCGGCACCCCCGACGGCTCCCCGGGGACAGACAAAGGAGACTTCCATGGCGAACGGAATGACCATGGGTTCTGGGCTGGCGGACCGTACCGCCGCCGGTCCGCACCACGCTGCGGCCCATGGCCCTGCCCACCACGGCGCTGGCCCGGCTCCGGCCTGGTGTGCCGTGCCCCGCTGCACGCTGCGTTTCGAAAAATGCGCCGATGGCTTCAAGATCCACTGCGACTGCCCCGACCAGGCCTCCTGTGGCACGCTCCAGAACCTCTGCCGGAGCCTCACCGAGGGAATGTGCAGCTGCGCCTGCACGAAGAACGGAATCTGCGTCGCCCAGTGCAATCTCTGCTTCTGCAGCTGCACCTGCGAACCGACCGCGAAGGGGGTGTGCATCACCTGCCGTTCCGGTGACAAGGATTGCTGCAAGCTGACGCAGGGCTGCTGCGAGTGCCTGGCCGCCTGCTGCCAGGCCGGCTGCGCCTGCACCGTCTGCTTCGGCGGCGTCCCCGTCTGCTGCGGCACCTGCGCCTGCTGAAGCCCTTCGAGAAAACCACCCGGATCGTGGACCACCAGCCCCCCTTGGACCATTTCTTGGGCCCTGCGGGGGTGAGGTAGTCTGCGATGTCCGGGTCAAAAAACCGGTGAAGCCCGCCTGGAAAGAGGCTTTTTCAGGCGGGCTTTTCCGTTTCCACCAAAGATACTTGACGATGTTGACGATTTTGGTGATGAACATCACACTGTGCGTTGATCGTCGTTGCCGATCGACCTGCCGATCGAAACGAATGCCCTCAGAGGCCCCCTGCTGATGATGCTGCCAAATGCTTTCTGCTCCCGCGTTGCCCGAGTCGCCCTCGTGGCCGCCGTCGCGCTCACCGGCCTGACGGCAGGCTGCTCGAAACCGTCGGGAACCGGCCCGGCGACCACGCCGACCATCGAGCTCCTCAACGTCTCCTACGACCCGACGCGCGAACTCTACAAGGACATCAACACCGCCTTCGCCAAGCACTATTTGGCCGAGCACGGCACCGAGGTCTCGATCAAGCAGTCGCATGCCGCGTCGGGAAGCCAGTCGCGGGCCGTGATCGACGGCCTCGAAGCCGATGTCGTGACCCTCGCCACCTGGCCCGACGTCGAGGCGATCGCCAAGGCAGGGCTCGTCAAGGCCGACTGGCAGCAACGCTTCGACAACGCGTCGATCCCCTACCACTCGGTCGTCGTGTTCGTCGTCCGCAAAGGCAATCCGAAGGGGATCTCCGACTGGCCGGACATCGACCGGGATGACATCGAGATCATCACCCCGAACCCGAAGACATCGGGCAACGGCAAGTACAGCTTTCTCGCCGCCTGGGGGGCGGTGCTCGCGGCCGGTGGTTCGGCCGACGACGCACGGGGCTTCGTCGAACGGCTCTACCGACGCACGCCGGTCCTCGATACCGGCGCCCGGGCCGCCACCGCCACCTTCTCCCAGAAGGGGATCGGCGACGTCCATCTGACCTTCGAGAACGAGGCTCATCTCGAAGTCGACGAGTCGAACGGTGCCCTCGAGATCGTCTACCCGAAGCGATCGATCCGCGTCGATCCGCCGGTGGCCGTCGTCGACGGGAACGTCGATCGGAAGTCGACGCGTCATGCCGCCGAGGCGTATCTCGGATTTCTCTACTCACCGGAGGGGAAGGCGATCGTCGCCAAGCACCACTACCGGCCGTGGACCGCCGACGCGAAGGGGCCGCCGGAGGGCTTTCCCGAAATTGAAACCTTCGACATCGCCTTCGCCGCCGGTTCGTGGGGCGACGCGATGAAGAACCTGTTCGGCGAGGGGGGGGAGTTTGACAAGATCTACCAGCCGGCCGGGGCCTCGAACTGAGTCCAGAGGCCGTCTGCCGCTTCCCCTCCTTCACGCCGGAACCGATCGATAGCGCCCCATGAAATCGACCCCACCTTCGTCGCCCCCGATCCGCCGCGGCCGCACGCGCACCGTGCTGCCCGGCTTCGGCCTCAGCGCGGCGATCACGTCGCTCATGATCGTGGGCCTCGTCATCATCCCTCTGGCGGTGCTCATCCTCCGGGCGGCGTCGCTCGGCCCGGCCGGATTCCTCGCCGCGGCGTGGACACCACGGGCCCGGGCGGCCTATGCGGTGTCGCTCGGGGCGTCGCTTGCCGCCGCCATCATCAGTTCGCTCCTCGGCCTCCTCGTCGCCTGGGTGCTCGTCAGGCTCGAGTTTCCTGGTCGGCGGATCCTCGACGCCCTTGTCGACGTCCCGTTGGCCCTCCCCACGGCCGTGGCGGGCCTCGTCTACTCGACGCTCTACGTCGAGAAGGGCTGGCTTGGGCAAGTCCTCGTGCCGATGGGGATCCGCGGGGCCTACTCGCGACTCGGCATCGTGCTGGTGCTCGTGTTCGTCAGTCTGCCGTTCGCGATCCGGGTCGTTCAACCGGTCATCGAGAGCCTCGACAAGGACACCGAGGAGGCCGCCCGCCTCCTCGGCGCAAGCAAGTCGCAGACGTTCCTGCGCGTCGTGCTCCCCGGCATCCTGCCCGCCGTTGTCACCGGCTTCGCCCTGGCCCTGGCGCGGGCCCTCGGGGAGTATGGCTCGGTCGTCTTCATCTCCGGCAATATGCCGTTCAAGACGGAGATCGCTCCGGTGCTGATCGTCTCCCGCCTCGAGGAGTTTGCCTACGCCGAGGCGACCGCGATCGCCGTCGTCCTCCTCGGCATGTCGTTGTCGATGCTCATCGTCGTCAACGTCCTCCAGCAGCGCCTGGCCCGCAACGCCCAGTGACAGGCCCCACCGCGATGACCTCCAAACCCCGCGACGCCGCCACCGCCACGAGCCCCCTCGGCCTGCTCCTCCTCGCAGGCGCCGTGGCGACCGTCGGCCTGCTCATCGTCGCGCCGCTGGCGAGCGTCTTCGTCGATGCCTTCTCCAACGGACCACGGGCGTGGTGGGAAGCGCTGGCCCACGATCCCGACACGCGACACGCCATCTGGCTGTCGCTCACGGTCGCTCCGCTCGCCGTGCTCATCAACACGATCTTCGGCGTCGCGGCGGCCTGGCTCGTGGCCCGCTTCCGCTTCCCGGGGCGATCGCTCCTCGTGTCGCTCTTCGACGTCCCCTTCTCCGTCTCCCCGGTGGTCGCCGGACTGGCGCTCGTGCTGATCTTCGGCCGACAGGGGCTCCTCGGGCCGACCCTCGCCTGGCTGGCGGTGAAGGTGATCTTCGCCTGGCCGGGGCTCGTCCTCGCGACGACGTTCGTGACATTGCCGTTGGTGGTCCGCGAGCTGATCCCGGTGATGGAGGCGATCGGGCCGGAAGAGGAGATGGCCGCGGTCAGCCTGGGGGCCAACGGCTGGCAGGTGTTTTGGCGCGTGACGCTCCCCAACATCCGCTGGGCCCTGCTCCACGGCGTCGTCCTCGCCAACGCCCGCGCGATGGGGGAGTTCGGCGCCGTCTACGTCGTCAGCGGCCACATCGCCGGTGCCACCGACACGATGCCGCTGCGGGTGGAGAAGCTCTTCCAGGAATACCGCACGCCGGCCTCGATGGCAGTGGCGAGCGTGCTGGCGGCGCTCGCCCTGCTGACGCTCGTCGCCAAGGTGTTCATCGAGCGGCAGTTGGAAACGGAATCGAAGGAACTCGAAGCGGCCCGGGCCCCCGGCGCCGACACCGACCCGACCACGGGAGGTCTTGGACCATGAGCATTCGCGTCGACGGCGTCTCCAAATCATTCGGTGCCTTCAAGGCGCTCGACAACGTCTCGCTCGACGTCCCCCAGGGGACGCTCCTGGCGCTCCTCGGGCCCTCGGGATCGGGCAAGACGACGCTCCTGCGGATCATCGCCGGGCTCGAGTGGCCCGATCAGGGGAGGATCGAGGAAGACGGCACCGACATCACCGACCGCCACGCCCGGCAGCGGGAAGTGGGCTTCGTGTTCCAGCATTACGCCCTCTTCCGCCACATGAGCGTGTTCGAGAACATCGCCTTCGGGATGCGGGTGCGGAAGGCGCCGCAGGCCGAGGTCAAGGCCCGGGTCGACGAACTGCTCCATCTGGTGCGCCTCGACAACCTCGGCTCGCGGAAGCCCGCGCAGCTCTCCGGCGGCCAGCGTCAGCGGGTCGCTCTCGCCCGGGCCCTGGCGATCCGCCCGCGGATTCTCCTCCTCGACGAGCCGTTCGGGGCGCTCGATGCCAAGGTGCGGGTGGAGTTGCGGCAGTGGCTCCGCCGGCTCCACGACGAGATCGGCATGACGACCGTGTTCGTGACCCACGATCAGGAAGAGGCCTTCGAACTGGCCGACGACGTCGTGGTGATGAACGAGGGTCATGTCGAGCAGCGCGGCAAACCCGACGAGGTCTTCGACAAGCCGGCCACGCCGTTCGTGATGGACTTCCTCGGCAACGTGAACGTCTACCACGGCCGGGTGGAGAACGGCCTGGCCTTCTGGCATGGCGTGCCGATCGACTATCCCGACTACCCCCATGCCCAGGCCCGAGCGGCCCGCGTCTACCTCCGCCCCCACGAGCTCGACATTGCCCGCGCCCCCGCCGGCGGCGGCCCGTCGGCGGGGCCCGAGGGCACGAGCCTCCCCGCGACGGTCCTCCGCCAGACGCGCACCGGCCCGATCACGCGGATCACCTGCCAGCCCAGCCAGGGGGGGAGCGAGTTCCATGTCGACCTCCCCTCGGCGGCAGCCCGCGAGCTCGGCCTCCAGCCGGGTGAGGCGGTGTCGATCACGCCGCGCCACGTCCGCGTGTTTCTGCCCGACCCGGAATATGTCATCTGACGCCCCTTCCCTGCCCCCGACATGAGTCGACCCCAGCCATGAGCAGCCAGCACCCCTCCGTTTCGGCGAAAGACGATGCCGCATCCCAGGCCGGGCGAGCCGCACCCCGGCACCCCGCCATCGACCGGATCGACGACGCCCTCCGGGGCCTCCGGTACGGTTCGGTCCTGGCGATCGTCCAGGACGGAGTCGTGGTCCAGATCGAGCGGACGGAAAAGACCCGCCTGACGCAGGGCGAACAACGCTAAGACCGCTCGTTCCAGGCTGAGTCCCTCGGCTCCAGCCTCGTCCCCGCCCCACCGTTGCGTCGGGCGGAAGATTGCCCTCCCCCCTCTGGGAAAGGGCCCCCTGGATCAAAAAAACAAGGGAAAAAAGACGCCAGAAATAATCTTGACCACGACGATCGTATTGATAAGATACCGATGTTGACCTTGTTGACCGGATCAATAAACATCAAGTCACAACCGTCAAAGGCCGATTTTCCTTCCGTCTGCAGTACCGACCGGAATGACCGGAGGGAAGCGACGGCTCCGCAGAGCCCCTCGTTCCGTCCCCGTTTCCTGGTCCCTCTCACTGCCGGCTGGTTCGCCCCGATCAGGCCAGCGCCGATCAGGCCCCCAGCCCCTCTCCCATTCGTTTCGTTTTCCCTTCATCCCTTCCCTCGAGGAATCCCCATGTCCATCCGCTCCGTTCCTGCACGTCGGGCGTTCACGCTCGTCGAGCTGCTCGTGGTGATCGCGATCATCGGCACCCTTGTCGGGCTGCTCCTCCCGGCCGTTCAGGCTGCCCGTGAGGCCGCCAACCGTTCGAAGTGCTCCAACAACCTCAAGCAGATCGGCCTGGCGATCCTCAACCACGAGTCCGCCAAGCGCACGCTCCCCAACAGCTACCGTCCCAACAACGGCGCGGCGCGCATCGCCTGGGTGACGCGTCTGCTCTCCTACTTCGAGGAAGGCAACCTCGGCAACCGTTGGGACATGAGCCAGAACTGGAGCAGCGTGACGCCGAACACCGCCGCGGGCTTCCAGATCCCCAACGCGGTTCTGGCCTCGACCCGCCTGCAGACGTTCCAGTGCCCGACGGCGCCCTCGAGCAGCAATTTCGACGCTGACCCGGACACCGGCTCCACCGCGAGCGGCTATCCCACGGGCGACATCAAGGCGGTGGTCAACGCGGCCGGCAACGGGTTCGATACCGTCGGCCTGTTCTGCGCCACGACCGACTACTCGCCGACCATCTTCGTTGACTCGCGTCTGGCCAACGGCGGCACGCCCAACGATTTTCTTGCCGATGTCGCCCACAATCAGCCACAGGGAGCGCAGAAGTCGGGGCCGGCCGACGGCTTGATGCCGAAGGATTACAACGGCACGATCAAGGTGCGTCTTGCCGACGCCATTGACGGCACGTCGAAGACGATCGCGATCGCCGAATCGGCTGGCCGGCCCTACAAGTGGACGCGTGGCAAGAAGGCTGACAACGCCTCCGGGGTGTTCCCTGCCCGTCGCGTCAACGGCGGCGGCTGGTGCCGTCCGGCGAGCGACTTCGCCTTCGACGGCTCCTCCGCCGACGGCACGCTCTTCGGTGGCCCGAGTGCCACCGGCGCCGTCAACATCACCAACGGAGAAAGCGTCGAGACCGCTCCCTACAAGGGAAGCGTCTACGGCACCGAGGGGACCGGCGAGCCCTACGCCTTCCACTCGGCCGGTGCCAACCATGTGTTCGGGGACGGCTCGGTGCGTCTCCTCTCGAGCGACGTGGCGATTCGCATCTATGCGGCGCTGGTCACTCGTGCCGGTGGTGAGTCGGCGAACGTCGACTGACCAAGCTGGAGGTGCCGCCGCCGACCCCCTCGGGGCCTGGGCCGGTACCGAAAGAGATGATCCCGGAGGGGCCGGGGCGGGGTTCAACCCGTCCCGGCCCCCTGCTTTTTGGTCGTTCCTCCCGGGGCGCCGCCCCCCCGCCACGCTCGCCCTCGGGGCCTTGGCTTTCAAAAGCGGCGTCCACGCCGTACCCTGTCGGGGTGGATCCCGGCGTCTCCCCCCCGACCGCGGCGTCCGCTGGATCACCGGCATGGAGCCACCGACGGCCCTGAGCGGCGCCCCCGAGCAGCCATGCCCAGGGCGCTGGCGCGGAGGCTGGAATCCAGGGCCGGGACGGGGCCCTTGCCACGAGCGTGTGCATGAGCGACATCCTGTTCCACTACTACCGCGTCAATCCAACGACGTGGTTCTACCTCTCGTCGCTCCTCTCGATCGCGCTGTTCTTCAAGTTCAATCGCGTCTGGAGCGTGAGGAACCTCGATCTCGTCGGCCTGATCCTCTTCGCGCCGGGATTGCTGGCGGTGGAGTACGGAAGCTTCCGGGCCAATCAAGCCGCGCTCCAGCTCGGCTACATCTGGCTGTTCTCGGTATCGGCGGCGTTCCTGGTGCGGATGCTGTTCGACTCGATGATGGTCCGCCGGCCGCTCCTCGAACCGAATCTCACCACCGGTGGCCTGGTGTTCCTGGGGAGTTCGCTCCTGGTGTTCCTGCTGGCCAATGTGATCACGTCGCGCCCCCAGCAGTCCGACGTCGCGGCGGCTGCCGCAGCCGCGCCACGGACCGAGCCCGTCGAGGTGCGCGACGAGGTCGATCCCCTCGAACGGCTCGGCCCCGGCTATCCACTCCTCTTCCTCCTCCCCCGGATCTCGGCGCAGAAGATCTTTTCGCCCGAGGCCGATGGCCAGGGGACCGTCGAGGCCGCCGGCGACGCGAGAATCGTCAACGAGACCACCGCCCGCGTGATGGCAATCCTCTCGCAACTGGCGATCGTCGCGGGGATGGTGTTCACCGGCTGGCGTCACTTCGAGAACGCCCGGCTCGGGATCGCCGCGGCAGTCCTTTATCTCCTCCTCCCCTACACGGCGATCATGACCGGACGGGTCGATCACGCCCTGCCGGGGGCGCTGGTGATCTGGGCGATCGCCACCTACCGGATCCCCCTCGCCTCGGGCTTCTTGATCGGGATGGCGATGGGCACGACCTACTATCCCGTGTTTCTCCTCCCCCTGTGGTGCAGCTTCTATTGGGAACGGGGCATCCGCCGGTTCGCCGTCGGCGTCGCCGTCGCCTTGGCGCTCCTCGTCGCCGCCCTGTGGTGGAAGACGGCCGACCCTGCGGTCTTCTCCGGCCAACTCAGGCAGATGTTCGGCTGGATCTTCCCCAACGAGGTCACGCTCGAGGGCTTCTGGGCCCTGCCCGCCAACGACGCCGTCTTCCGCCTCCCCGTGCTCGCAGCCTTCGTCGCCATGATGGCCACGCTGGCGATCTGGCCCTCGCCGAAGAATCTCGGCACGCTCATGAGTTGCACCGCCGCCGTCCTCATCGGGAGCCAGTTCTGGAAGGCCCACGACGGTGGCTTGTTTCTCGCCTGGTTCCTCCCGGTGCTCCTCCTGGTCGTCTTCCGACCAAACCTGGAAAACCGGGTGGCGCTGCTCGTCCTCGAGCCGGAGTGGTTCCCGCGTCGCGGACGTCAGGCTGCCTGAGACTGGCCCCCTGGAACGGGCCTTCAGCGGCTCCGGCGGAGGTCGATCGGCTCGGCAAGCTCTTGGCTCGCCAGCCACTGCCGCCACGCCGGGAGATTCCACTGGAAGTCCTGGCCGGTGATCCGGACGAGTGCCGCAAGCGCCGCCTCGTTCCGCAGCCGCACCTTCCCGCGCTTCGGCCCCCCGCCGAGCGACAGCCCCTCGCCGCCGGAATTGCCAAACGCCACGCTCGTCTGCCCCGCTTGGCGGCCGTCGGACGCGATGACGACATGCTCGGTCTCCAGGGCGTCGACGAGCGCCGCTGCCGATCCGGAGAGCCCGAGGGCCCCGATCACCTCGGCAGCGCGATTGACGCGGGCATTGTCTGCCCCGCCGAGGGCCGCCACGCACGCCGGCTCGGCGATCCTCGGGCCAATCGCCTGGAGCCGCTCGACGGCGGTCAGCCGGGTGTCGGGATCGGCATGGTCGATCGCCACCTGGAGGATGATCGCGACCGCATCGGGCGAACCGATCCGGGCCAACGCCTCGAGGAGAAAGGCCCGCACCTGGGGCACCCCTTCCCGGACCACCGCCGCGCCGAGCGCCGGCACCGCCGCCGGATCGACGATCTCACGGAGTTCCTCGGCGGCCGTCGCCGACGTGGCAGGGTCGTCGACCCGGCGACGCAGTTTCTCGAGCCGCGGCCCCCATTGCTTCTGGGCAACCGTCTCCCGCTCCGACCGCTCGATCAGTTCGATCTCCTGGCTGGTCCGCCAGGCCCCCCGATAGCGAACGAGCCCCCGTTCCGCCATGAACGCCTGCTGCGAGGAAGGGCCGGCGCCCGGCGAGCGGGCCGCATCGCCATTCTCCTCGTCGGGCTCGACCTCGCGCTCGGCGCCGCCGTCGTCGGCCGCGCGCCCCGGCAGCGCGGCCAAGACCACGACGGCCGCCGCGAGGAGGAGGCGAAAAGTCGGCAACGGGCGGGTCACGATCGGGCCCTCGGTGCATGGCCGGCCGATCCGTTCGGCCGCCCGGAAACCACTCCCATCATCGTCCACCGGCGGCGGCCTGAATGGCTCCCACGTAAAAAGAGAAAATGCGGAAGATGACGAAGACGATCAGGGCCGCAACGATCCCCCAGACGAGAAATCCTGCCACCTGGGCGGCCGCGTGGAAGGCACGACGGGCCTCCTCGTCGGAATCCCGGGCGAGCCGATCGAGGACCTCGGCTGTGTTGCCGGTGAGTTCTCCGGCCATCACCCCCTCGATGATCGTTCGTGGAAACCCGCCACTCTCCCTGAGCGTGTCGGTGAGCGTCGCCCCTTCCCGGAGACGCCGTTCGACCCGGTCGGCGTCGAGGGGGATTCCCGGTGCCACCGAGGCGCCGAGACGAACGAGGCTTCCGGCATCGAGCCCAGCGGCGCTTGCGAGGCTCGCCGCCCGGCACCAAGCCGCCACCTCGGCAGCCCGCGCCGCCGTGCCAATCACCGGCACCGGCGCGAGCCAGCGGCGGATGATGCCATTGCGACCCCAACTCGCGGCGGCCCATCGTGCGCCG
>CANGGT010000006.1 GCA_947453375.1 Planctomycetaceae bacterium | reverse complement strand
CTCTCCGATCGTAGGCACGGTGTAGTCTGGAGACTCGGGAAGGCTTTCCGTGGCCGGCGTACCCAGCCACGGCCCCCCGGACACTCCCTCCGGTCTGCCGATGTCCGATTCCCGTTCTTCGCCCGACGACGTTCCCGCCACCGTTTCCCCGGGAGCCGCGCACGCGTTCCGGGCGCAGGCGGTGCTTGCAGGCACGGGGATCGATCTGAGCGCCCTCGGCGCCGCCGAACGCCCCGGCGGGGCGCCGCTGGTCGTGGAGTTGATCGGCGCACTCGACGGACTGGGGATCGCCGGCTCCCCGGCCGGCAGCCTCGGCGCTGGACACGGGACAACCGGCGTGGCGGTTCTCTTCCGGTACGGTGCGGTGGTGTTCTTCGGCGTCTCCCCGGCAGGAGTGTCGGAGTATCTACGGCAGATCAGCCCCCATCTCCGTCAGCCACTCGGGGCGGCCGATCGGGAAACGGAGGGGCTCGAGATCCGCGTCGGCGGTGCGCGGGAGACGTTCGAGGGGAACGTGCTCGTTCTCGCGGATGTCACTCTCGAGAAGCTCCAGGTGGTGGCCGACATCATGGCCAAGAGCGTGTCGCTGGCCCATCATGAGCGCAACATCGAGCGGCAGTTCGAGCGGATCGAGCCGTTCGCCGTGAACCTCGATCATTGGGGACGCGGAGGCCGGGCGGCCCACGAACTCCTTCAGCACCTGGGAACGGCCCTCCTCGCCGAGCACCGGGTCGTGGCGGGGGCCCGCGTCGACGATGCGCCGGAGCTGCTTTGGGACCATCCCGAATTGGAGCGGATCTGGGCCAGACTCCGCGACGAGTTCGAGATCCGGGAGCGGTTTGCCGCACTCCACGGCAAGCTCGCGCTGATCTCGCGGACGGCGGAAACGGCGCTCGAGCTGGTCCAGAACAGGCGAGCGCTCCGCGTGGAATACGCGATCGTCGGGCTGATCGTCTTCGAGATCTTCCTCACGCTCCTCCAGTGGTGGCTCTCCGGGCGGGTCGGCTGACGTTCCCGCTCTGCGGGACACCCTGCTATAAATCGGCTGGTGGTCTCCGCCACCCCCTCCAGCCCCCAATTCCCTTCCGGAATCGCCGCATGACGTCCCCGCGCCAGGCCCGCTTCGGGTGCCTCCTGGTTCTCCTCACGGGATGGTTTGTCGCCCCCCCGCCGGTCACCGCCCAGCAGGTGGCGGTGGAGGAGTTCACGCTCCCCAACGGGATGCAGTTCCTCCTCGTGCCGCGCACCGACCAGCCGAACGTCGTCAGTGCCGGGTGGGTGGCGAAGGTGGGGAGCGTCAACGAACGCCCCGGGATCACCGGGATCAGCCATTTCTTCGAGCACATGATGTTCAAGGGGACCGACACGATCGGCACCCGTGACGCAAAGCGCGATGCGGAATTCCGCGACGAGCAGAGGAAGGTGCGCGAGGATCTCAATCGGCTCGTGTGGACGGAGCAGTACGACCGCTACTTCCGCGGGGAGATCGACGATCCGTGGGATCCCGCCAACGACACCCAGGCCCTCCGCGTCCTCCGTGGCCGCCTCGACAGCCTCATCAAGGCCCAGCAGGGGCGCGGCGACGACGGCGCCGCCACGGCGACGATCGTCAAGGACGAGTTCGACCAGGTCTACACGAAGGCCGGGGGGAGCGGCATGAACGCCTTCACGAGCTTCGACCTCACCTGTTACTTCATCACGGTTCCGTCCAACAAGCTCGAGCTGTGGGCGTGGATGGAGAGCGACCGGCTCCATGACAGCGTCTTCCGCGAGTTTTACTCCGAGCGCGACGTTGTTCACGAGGAGCGTCGGCTCCGCACCGACAGCACGCCGACGGGGCGATTCCAGGAGCAGTTCGACAGCATGTTCTGGGCGTCGTGTGGGTATTCGTGGCCCGTGATCGGCTGGCCGAGCGATTTGAACAGCTATACCGAGGAGCAGGCGCAGGAATACTGGAACACCTACTACCGCCCCGGCAATCTCGTCGGCGTGGTCGTGGGCGACTTCGATGCCCCCGCCGCGAAGGCCTTCATCACCCGCTACTTCTCCCGGCTCACGGCCGGAGAGAAGGCGCCGCCGCCGGTGGTGACCCTCGAGGTTGACCAACTCGCCGAGCAGCGGATGAACGCCGAGGGGGATTTTCCACCGTCGGTCGAGATCCGCTATCACACCGTTCCGGCCGGTCACGCCGACAGCTATCCGCTCGACATGCTCGCCGAGCTTCTGAACGAGCGCACCGGCCGGCTCTACAAGGGGCTCGTCGAGGAGCGGGCAATCGCCTCGGGCGCCCAGGCGACGTCCGACACGCGGAAGTATGCCGGGCTGTTCGCATTCGAGGCGGAGACTCGCGGCGAGGCAACGCCCGAAGCCCTCGAGGCTGCCTGGTACGAAGAGCTGGCGAAGCTCCAGTCCGAGGAGGTGCCCGAGCGCGAACTCCGCAAGGTGAAGAACCGGGTGGCGGCGGGCAATTACCGGCGTCTCGAGAGCAACATGTCGCTGCTCGTCCAACTCGCCGTCGCCGAAGCGACGCTCGACTGGAAAGAGATCAATGACGGCCCACGGAAGTACGAAGCCGTCACGGCGGCCGACATCCGGCGGGTCGCCAACGAATACTTCTCCCCCACCAACCGCAGCGTGGCGACGTTCCGCCGCAAAGCGGGGGAATGATCCGGTTTCGAGTCCATGGTTCGGTACCGTCTGCGATCCTTCCCCGCTCCATTCCTCCTTCCCAGGTGTCTTCCGTGACGACGTTCCACCGCTTCCGTGCTCTCGTGGGGATTCTCGCTGTCGTTGCCTCGGGGTTCGTCGCGCGCGGGGAGGAGCCGCCGGTGCTTCCGGCCCGCCCCGAGGAGATCGAGTTCAGGGCTCTCGATTTCAAGGTGCCGGAGGCGAAGCAATTCCGTCGGACGCTTGCCGATGGCACGGTGGTCTACGTGGCCCCGTCCCACGAGTTTCCCCTCGTCAAGATCTCGATCACGTTCAAGGGGGGGGCGTCGCTCGATCCGGCCGATGTTCCCGGGCTCGTCGCCACGACCGCGAGGATGGTGCGTGAGGGGGGCACGGCGACGGCGAAGCCGACGGCGTTCGACGAGCAACTCGACTTCCTCGCCACCGAGATGGGGGTGGGGAGCAACGATGCCTTCACGACGGCCGGGCTGAACTGCCTGTCGAGCAATCTCGACGAGAGCCTCGGGCTGTTCGTCGACATGCTGCGGAAGCCGGGCTTCGACGAGGCGCGACTCGAGACCTCGAAAGCCCGTTTGATGGAGGCTCTCAAGCAGCGCAACGACGACGCCTCGTCGATCCTCTCGCGGGAGTGGAAGCGGCTCCTCTGGGGCGCCGACCACTTCGAGTCGCGCGAACCGACGGCCGCGAGCGTCGCCGCCATGACCACCGACCGTCTCCGCGAAGTGCACGCGAGGATCTTCCATCCCGGCAACATGATCGTTTCGGTGACGGGCGACTTCGAAGAAAAGGAGATCCTCGCCAAGCTCGAGAAGGCCTTCGCCGGCTGGAAGAAGGGCTCCGCGGTCCCCGATCCGGTCGCGCCGACGGCCCAACTCGCCCCCGGCCTCTACCACGTTCCCAAGGACATCCCGCAAGGGAAGGTGGTGATGGGGATGCGGTCGATCGAGCGAGACGATCCCGACGCGATCCCGCTGCTGCTCCTCAACGACATCCTCGGCGGCTCGGGGTTCACCAGCCGGATCATGCAGCAGGTGCGGAGCAACGAGGGACTCGCCTATTCGGCGGCCTCGGCCGTGGCGCCGAAGGTCGATTATCCGGGGCAGTTCCAGGCTCGGTTCGAGAGCAAGAACGCGACGGTCGCCCTGGCGACGAAGATCATCCTCGATCTGGTCGAGGGGGTGCGGGACGATCTGGTGAGCTACGAGGAACTCGAAACGGCGAAGCTCGCGGCGATCGAGACCTTTCCGCGGCAGTTCGAGAGCAAGCCGGCGATGCTCCGCGTGTTCGTGAACGACGAGTGGACGAAGCGGGATCCGCAGTTCTGGCAGACCTATCGCGACAAGGTCAGTGCGGTGACGCGAGAGGATCTCCAGCGGGTCGCGAAGAAGCATCTCGATCCGGCGAAGATGGCGATCCTCGTGGTGGGCGACTGGGACGAGATCGAGAAGGGGGATCTCGGCAAGCGAGCGACGATGGCCGACTTCTTCGACGGTAAGGTGACCCACCTGCCGCTCCGCGACCCGCTCACCCTCGAGGTTCTTCCCGAGGCGGCCAAGCCGGCCGAGAAGACGCCGGCCGAGAAGGCCCCGACGGGGAAGCCCGCGCCGGCGGGGAAGTGAATCCCCCGCCCGTGCGGCGTTCGGACGGGAAACCTTTGTGATCCCTGGCCGTTCAAGCCTGAACACGACAGGTTTCCGCGTCGACTCCGCTCCCGGGGGATCACCATGCACCTCTGCTCCGCATCTGCCAAGGCACGGTGGGGGGGGAGTCGAGCGTGTGGTGCTCTCGTGCGCTTCGCCTGTCTTTGCGCCCTACTCCTCCCCGCGGTGGTCCGTGGCCAGGATCCCCCTCCCGGCGTCGAGCCGATCGGGGGGCGGTGGTTTGTCCACACCCACGACGAGGCCGGCAGCAAGCTCGACAAGCCGCGCTATCTCCATTGCGACATCGTCGGCGAGGAGGTGCAGTTCGTCGACCTCTTCTCGTATTCGCAGCGAGATTCCAACGGCGACGGAATCGACGAGGTGCGAATCTCGCACGAGCCCGGCAGCGAGCTCCACCCCGCCGGGTTTCTCGTCATCCGGAGCCAGGGCTATCCCAACCACCCCACCGCGATCTTTCCCAACAGCGGCAATCCGAACTCGATCCAAGTCCAGGATTTCACCTTCCGGCTGCCGCTCGAGCCACGGCTCGCGGCATCGACGACGCGGCTGCCGATGGGGCCGGTCGGCACGGCGATCAACGGCGTCGTGTTCTTCAATCCCTTCGAGCAGGGAGGGATGAATGCGGTCGAAGGCTATTCGGAGGTCTGGCTCGACGCCTGCTGCGGCCATCCTCAGCAGACCGGCGTCTACCACTACCACAAGTATCCGGTCTGCGTAAAAAGCCCCTTCAAGGACGACGGCAAGCAGCATTCGCCGATCATCGGCTTCGCCTGGGACGGATTTCCGATCCACGGTCCTTACGAGGCCGAAGGTGTCATGGCTCACGAGAGCGACAAGCTCACGTCGTCTGGCCTGGCGCTCGACGCCTGCAACGGCCACGCCGATCCCAATCGTGGCTACCACTACCACGCCACGCCGGGCCGCTTTCCCTACCTCCTCGGTGGCTACCGCGGCGTCGTCGAGCCGAGCAACAACCGCGGGCTGCGCCGGGCCGGAAGCGGGGCGATCGAGAACAACGCCGAAGGGCAGACGATCGCCGATCCCGCTATCGTCGCCGTGCGTCCGGGGGCGGTGGCCCGAGGCGGGAAACGCGACGTGACGATCGAACTCGATCCGCGCGAGGGGATCTCGCCGCGCGGGGCCGGTCGGCAGCCCGGAGCGATGCCCGAGGGAGCGCCTTCGTGGGTGCAGATCGGCCCCTACGAGGCGACCGCGATCCGCCGCGAGGGGAATCTCGTCACGATCACGCTCGAGATTCCGGAAGACGCCACGCTCGGCGTCCTCCTCGACTGCCATCTCGAGTTCGAGGGAGCGGCCCGCGGCGGCCGCAACCGTGTCTACAAGCGCAACGACGTCCTCCGTGTCGTGGAATGACGGCCCGCGGGCGACTCGAGAAAGGAGCCACGATGATCATCCGTGATCGGCTTGCCCGAGGCCTCGCCGCTGCATGCCTGTGCGTCGCCGCGACGTCAGCGATTGCCGAGGATTGGCCGCAGTTCCGCGGGCCGGGGGGGCGGGCTGCCGGGGCTTCGGTGCCCCTGCAGTGGAGCAACTCCAAGAATCTCCTCTGGAAGACGGCGCTGCCGGGGGGCGGGTCGTCGAGTCCGATCGTCCATGGCGACGCGGTCTTCGTCACCTGCTGGTCGGAAGGGGGCGGCGGACGGGGGCCGACCAGGCATCTGGTGAAGCTCGATCGAACGAACGGGCAGGTGGCCTGGCAGCGCGACATCGCCGCGCCGGGCCCCGATGATCCCTACGCGGGCTACCTCACCGAGCATGGCTACGCCAGCAACACGCCGGTCACCGATGGGGAAATGGTGTGGGCCTTCCTCGGCAAGGCTGGTGTCGTCGCCTTCGACGTGGAGGGCGGGGAGATCTGGCGGACGGGCGTCGGCACCGAGTCGAGCAACCGCCGTTGGGGATCGGGGGCCAGCTTGATTCTTCATGGCGACCATCTCATCTGCAACGCGTCAGAAGAGAGCCAGTCGATCCGGGCGCTCGACAAGCGGACCGGGAAGGAAGTCTGGAAGGCCGAGGCCGCGGCCCTCGAGCTCGCCTACGGCACTCCCGGCGTCGTCACGCTTCCCGACGGCTCCGAGGAGATTGTCGTCGCCGTGCCCGGGGAGGTGTGGGGCCTCGATCCGCGCACGGGCAAGCTTCGCTGGCATGCCGAAATGGGGCTCACCGGGAATGTCAGCCCGAGCGTGATCGTCGACGGCGACGTCGTCTACGTCTTCGGCGGCTTTCGTTCCTCGGGGTCGCTCGCCGTTCGGGCCGGCGGGCGGGGAGACGTCTCGAAGACCCACGTCCTCTGGACGAGCCGCACGAGTTCGTACGTCGCCACGCCGGTGCTCCACGACGGACACCTCTACTGGATCGACGACAAGGGCCTGGCCTTCTGCTCCGACGCGAAGACCGGCAAGGAGATCTACAAGGAACGCGTCCGCGAGATCACGTCGGGGGGGAGGCCGGTGTACGCCTCGCCGGTGGTCGCCGGGGAGAAGGTCTGCGTCGTCACCCGTCACGACGGCACGATCATTCTCCCGGCCGCACCGCGCTACGAGGTTCTCGCGCACAACGTCTTCGAGGGAGACGACAGCGATGCCAGCGGCACTCCGGCCCTCGTCGACGGCCGGATCTATCTCCGCTCGGGAAAGTTTTTGTATGCGATTGGATCGACGGAATGATCATCGGCCGCCGCACGGCGGTCGAAACGGCTCTGGGCCCAATTCAGAAAGCAGGGTGCATGCGATGAAACTCGGAACACGAACCTGGTGCGGGATCGCCGCCGCGGTCGCGGTGATCGGCCTCGGCGCGCTGGCCCTCGCCCAGCCGCCACGCGGTCCGGAGGGCGGCCCGCCCCCCGTGCCAAACGGCGGCCCCCCCGGTCCGCCGCCGTTCGACCCGCTCCGCGAGGCACTCGATCGCGACCACGATCACCGTCTCGATGCCGAAGAAATCAAGAATGCCGCCACGGCGCTCCTCACCCTTGATGGCAACGGCGACGGCGTCATCGACGAGGAGGAGTTTCGCCCGCCGCATCCCCCCGGGGAGCATGGGCCGCCGGGTGAAGGCCCTCCGGGAGGTTTTGGGCCCCCCAGAGGTGAAGGCAGAGGTGAAGGCCCGCCCCGCGGTGGCCCGCCGGGAGAGCGCGGGCCTGGCGAGCGTGCGCCGGGGGGGCCGGGTCGAGGCGAGCGGGGCCCGGGAGGACCGCCAGCCGGAGGACCGCCGGAGGGTGGCCCTGGCGGGGGGCGGGGCGCCGGGATGGGGCCGCCGAGCCCGGAGCGGTTTGTGGAGCGTGCCTTGTCGTTCGACACCGACCGCGACGGCAAGCTCGACCGCAATGAATTGACAAAGTTTGCCGAAGAGATGGGGCGGCAGCGCGGTGGCCCGGGTGGGCCTGGAATTGGTGGCCCGCCAGGGGGCGGTCCTCCGGGAGGTCCTGAAGGACGCGGTGGCCGCCGCGGTCCGGGCGGTGGCGGTGCCGGTGGCCCACCAGGCGGGCCGGGGGGTGGTCCGCCGGGTGGGCCCGGCGGCGACGGCGCCCCACGGCCCGAGCGTCCGCGTCGCCCCGAGTGAATCGAGAAGCGTGAATCCAGATCGGCCTCTCTCCGCGGCGCGGTCGACGCGCCGCGGAGGGGCCGTCGTGGGAGATGCCCCGCGCCGACGCTCCCTGGTCCCCTTCCATCGACCGTCTCAGGGTGGTGTTCATGCGTGGCATCCACGAGCTCATCGTGCTCTCGCTTGCCGGTCTCGTGCTGGCGCTGCCGGGATCGACGGCGGCGGAAGCCAGGCCGCCGAATATCGTCGTGCTCCTCGCCGACGATCTCGGCTGGGGCGATCTCGAGCGGCACGGTGGACCGGCGCGCACGCCGGCGATCGACAGACTCGCCGCCGAGGGGGTCGAGTTGCGGCGTTGCTACGCCCATCCCGTCTGTAGCCCGACCCGCGCCGCCCTCCTCACCGGCTGCCTGCCGCGGCGCTTCGGCATCGACCGGCCGCTGGCGCGCCGTGACCCAGGCCTTCCCGCAGGTCTGTCCACCCTTCCCCGCACTCTGGCCGCCGCCGGCTATGCCACGAGCCTCGTCGGCAAATGGCATCTCGGCACCGCCAGCCCGCCGTTGGCGAGCGGCTTCGACCACTTCTACGGCTTTCTCGGTCCCGAGATCGACTCCTTCACCCATCTCGATCGGCGTGGCGGCCTCGATTGGCAGCGGGATGGGACTCCGGTCGAGGAGGAGGGATACGCCGCCATCCTCATGGCCGACGAGGCGGTGCGGATCATCGAGCGAAGCGAGGCCGACCGTCCCTTCTATCTCCAACTCGCCTTCAATGTCCCCCACTTCCCGATTCTCGCGCCGGCCGATTCAACGGCGAAATACGCCGGGCTCCCCGAGCCCCAGGCGACGCGTTGCGGGATGATCGACGTCCTCGATACGAGCGTGGCACGCGTCCTTGCGGCGCTCGACGCACGGGGGCTGGCAAACGAAACGATCGTCCTCTTTCTCTCCGACAACGGCGCCGACCGTTCCGGGAGCAACGCACCCTTCCGGGCTCGGAAGGCGACGGTGTACGAAGGGGGGATCCGCGTCCCGGCGATCGTGCGTTTCCCCGGCCGTCTGCCGGCCGCGACCGTCTCCGAGCAGCCGATCGCGATCCATGATCTCTTTCCCTCGCTCTGCGCCGCGACAGGCGTTCCGCTGCCGGCCGAAGCCAGGTGCGACGGAATAGACCTCTGGCCGGCACTCGTGGCGGGACGCGTCGACGACCGGCCCCCGCTGGTGATCGCCACGGCCGACCGGGCCTGCTTGGCCGGTGATTGGAAGCTCGTCGTCAGCGCCGCCGGGGAGTCGGAGCTCTTCCATCTCGGCACCGATCCCGGCGAGACCCACGACCTCAGGGCCGCCGAGCCGGGGGTCACCGCCATTCTCCGGTCGAGGCTGGCCGAGGTCGAAGCAGGGTTTGCGGCGCCTGCGGGTCGGGCTCCTCCCCCGCGGCGTGCCGTTCCGGAAAAGGCTCCGGAGGGGGGAGACCGCTGATCCACAGGGGGCGGATGCATCCTCCGGCAGTCCTGCTCTAATCGGCCCCATGGATGAACATGCCCCCCACACGCCGCTCCCTCCCCGCCCCGCCGAGGCTCATGCCCTCGCTGTCGCCCGCGACCTTCCCGGTGAGCGGATCCTCTGCACCACCCATGGGCGGGCCCAGGCCGGGCGGACCCTCGCCGCCGAACGCCCCGCGGCGGACGTCACCGTCTGGTTCCTCGACCTCTTCCAGCACGATCTGACGCGGGACGACATCGCCCGGTGGCAGTCGCCCGCCTCACCCGCGGCGGGGAGCGCCCGGCTCGTCTGTGCCGCCGACATGCCGGCCGGCCCCTACGATCTCGTCGTTCTCCCCACCGCCTCCGGTGGCGAGGCGGAGCTGACCCGCGATCTCCTCCAGCAGGCCCTCGTCCAGCTCCGTCTCGGTGGCCGGCTCGTTGTCTCCACCGACAACCCCCGCGACCGCTGGCTCCACGAGCAACTCACCGCCACCGGCGAGACCGTCCGCGTTCGGCCGGGAGAGGAGACGGTGACGTACCTTGTCGAGAAGACCCGCGAGCCGGCGAAGATCCGCGACTTCAGCTGCGAGGTCGTGTTCCGCGACCGCGGCCGACTCCTCAAGGCGCTGACCCGTCCCGGGGTCTTCTCTCACCGCCGCATCGACCCCGGCGCCCGCCATCTCCTCAATGCCGTCGACGTCGCCCCCGATACGCGCGTGCTCGACATCGGCTGCGGGCCCGGCAGCGTCGGCCTCGGCATGGCGGCCCGCGATCCGACCGTCCATGTCCACGCCTTCGACAGCGCCGCCCGGGCCGTCGAGTGTGCCCGGTGGGGGGCGACGACCAACGGCCTCCCGAATCTCGAGGTGGCGCTCGAGGCGCACGGCTCCGTTCCCGAGCCTGGGACGTACGACCTCGCCCTGGCCAATCCCCCCTACTACGCCGACTTCCGCATCGCGGCGCTGTTCGTCGAGTCGGCCCGCCGGGGGCTCGCCCCGGGAGGGACGCTCCTGGTCGTCACGAAGCAGCCGTCGTGGTATCTCGAGCAGCTTCCCGCCGAATGGGACTCGGTGGCCCGCGAGGAGGTGAAGCACTACCACGTCATCGAGGCAGTGCGCCGCGAAGGGGCTGGCGAGATCACTTGGGGGGGCGGCCGATCGCAGCCCTGGGCCCCCGAAGACGAAGTGATGGAATGAACGTGCGAAGAAGGGCCGAGATCCCTCCCGCCCTTCACGTCAGGCCGTCACTTCCGCGTCATTTCTGATTGATGTGCACCACCTTCGCCGGCGGGAAGCCGTTGAAGTGGGTGCTCGACGCCGCGGAGTAGGCGCCGATCTTCTCGCTGTAGAGGTAGTCCCCGATTTCGAGATCAGGAAGCTGCTCGGCGAGGCTGATCGTGTCGAGGGCGTCGCAGGTCGGCCCGAACACGGCGCAGAGCTTCGGCGACCCCTTCTTGAAGCTCTTCATGTGGTAGGTGCAGTGGTCGAAGATCACGCCGGAATAAGTGTGATAGACACCGTCGTCGACGTAGTAGCAGGTCTTGTCGTTGCGGAACGCCTTGCCGATGATCTTCGACACCGCCCAGCCGGCCGACGCCACGAGAAACCTGCCCGGCTCGGCGAGGATCTCGATGGGCTCGGGGAAGAGCCGGTCGAGTTCGTGGTTGATCGACTTGGCGAGCGTGGAGAATTCCGGCACGCTTTCGTCGTAGGCTGCGGGGAATCCGCCGCCGATGTCGAGGATCTTGAGGTCGAAGCCACGGCTCTTCGCCTCGGCGAACACCCCGGCGCAGAGGTGGAGGGCCTGAATGTAGTTCTGCGGATTCGTGCACTGGCTGCCGACGTGGAACGAGAGCCCCTCGACGACGAGATCGTGCTCGTGGGCATACTCGATCAGCTCCACGGCCTCCCCCGGCAGGGCCCCGAACTTGCTCGACAGTTCGACCATCGAGCCGGTGTTCGGCACTCGCATCCGCAGCGCGAGCCCGGCGTGCGGGGCATGCTTGGCGATCTTCTTCACCTCCTCGTGGTTGTCGTAGGTGACGAGGGGGCGATATTGATCGAGCTCACGGAGCGTCTCCGTCGGCTTGATCGGATTGGCGTAGATGATCTTGTCCCAGATGAAGTCCTGGCGGGCCTTCTTCGGGAGATGCTCGATGAATTGGTGAACCGTATGGAACTCCTGCATGCTCGCCACGTCGAAGCTGCCACCCGCCTTGTAGAAGGTTTCCACGATCGCCGGATCGCTGTTGACCTTCACGGCGTAGTAGATCTGCACCCGGGGGAAGTGCTTGCGGAAGGTGGCGTAGTTGCGGCGCAGTTCGGCGTGATCGACGACGAACAGCGGCGTGCCGTGGGTCTTGGCGAGCTTGAGCAGGGTGGCGGGAGTCATGCGGCTTTCTGTCAGCCTCCGTCGGGGAGCAGGAAGTTCTTGAACTGCCAGGGATCGTCGTGGTCACGTCGGGCGTCGACTTGGCCGCGGAACGGGTCGTAGGATCGCTTCAGCGGCGTCCAGTCGGACTGCGTCGAGATGAACTTGCCGAGATAGGGTTTGGCGATACCGAGAACATACTCGTGGGGAAGGTCGTCGGGGAGGAGGACTCCCTTGTCGGGATTCTCGATCATCCACATGCAGGCGGCCACGACCGAGATCGCCACCTGCATCGTCGTGGCGTTTTGGTGGGGCACCAGACGCCGCGATTCCTCGATCGACAGATCGGTGCCGCACCACCAACTCGTGAGCGGGTGCCCCATCACGAGGGCGCCGAGGATATCGGAGCCCGACGTGATCTCGTCGGTCATGATCCGCACCCGCGGCTGAAGATCGTAGTCATATCCCCGCAGTTCGTGGAGGCTGGCGACCGCGGCATCGCAGGGGCAGTAGGCGTAGTGGACGGTGGGGCGGTAGACGGTCACCCCGTGGTCGTCGCGCACCGAGAGCTTTTCGGTGATGCTGAAGGCCTCGCCGTGGCGGACCACCATCCCGATGATGTCGTAGTGTGGCACCCAGCTCGAGACAAAGGTGTTCATCCCCATCCGCGCCAGCCCGATCTGGCTGCGTGGGCCCTCCGGGTGCTCGAAGGCCCGGTCGGGGAGTTCCTTCTCGTGCGTGCCCCAGCCCATCTCGGCGGTAGTCGTCCCCTCCTCGCGGAAGCCCTCGACGCTCCAGGTGTTGACGAACTCGTCGACCTGCTTGGGACGGTCGGAGATCTGCGTGTCGCGCTCGCTGCAGTGGATCACTTTCACGCCGAGTTCATGGGCGAGATGGTTGAAAGTGCGCGTTCGGGCGAGCTCGCGAATCTGCTCGGCCTTCCGGCCGGTGAACTTCCGCTCTTCGAGGCAGCGCGTGGCGATGTCGAGGAGGGCGTGCTTCGTGAAATGACTGATGAGGCCGGGATTGGCGCCGTGCTCGAGGACGGCCGACGGCCCGGGGGTGCTCCAGTTGGCGATCATCCGCCGCAGGTTCATGTGGCGCCAGTAGAGCGTCAGCTCGTTCGGCTTTGCTGTCACGGCATGCTCGTACGGATCCCACATCTCCACGGAGGTGTTGAGGTAGAGCACCCCTTGGTGGTGGCACCACTGCACGATCTCGCAGCAGTCGATGTTCCAGGCGAGATCGATGAGGAGATCGCCGGTGGAGAGGTGTTTGCCGAGGACCTCGCCGAGATTGTCGGCGGTGATCCGCTCGCGCACGAACCGCACGCCCCGCTCCATCCAAGGTCGGATCGCCGACTCGAGGGGCTCGAAATCGAGGATCGTAATGTTGTGGGCCGGCACCTTGATGTGGTCGAGAAGAATCGGCAGGGTGCAGCGGGCCACGGCGCCGAAGCCGACGAACAGAATCCGGTGGGGGAAGACGAGCATCGCGTGTCCGCCGCGCGCGTGGGGCTGGAATCCTCGCCGAGCCGCCGCGCGACGACCGGGAGGAAGGGCAGAGTATATCGACCGGGGGGGGGCGGTGCCGGAGCGAGCGTGACGAGGGGCCACGGGGCCTGCGAACGCCGTTCTGGGAGCCACTCGAGGCCGTTCGGACAAGCCGATCCGGGCCGAATGATACGTCGGTTCGGGCGCGATGGTTCAGCCCGCGCCGGGGGCCGCCGTGGAATCCCCTCGACGAGGCCTCACGGCCGGGCGGTCGGCGGAGCGGGATTGAGGTCGACGAACACCTCGTCACCGACGGCGATCCGCACGAATGGCTCCGGATCGAACTCCACCGTCAGGCTCCTGCTGACGCGTTCCCAGACGACCCGTGTCACGCTCCCGACCCGCACTGCCTGCGGCTCTTCGCCCGCCTTCGCCACCTCGCGATAGACCGGATCGCCGAGGGCGACATTCGGACGGAACTCGAGCCCGCCGTCGCGGCCGACGTGGCTCGGCGTGTCGCCGAGGTAGGCCGCGTCGAGGCTCTCGATGATGTCGAACGTGAAGGGCGTGCCGTGCGGGGCCCGGGGCAGGGGCGCCTCGAGATCGTCGGCCACGGTCTTGCTGGTCGGGGCGATTCCCGCAAGGCATGCCAAAAGCAGCCCACCCAGCAAGATCGCCAGCGTGCGGAGACGGGGACCGTCCTGAGGCTGATGCATCGATGCCCCGTCAGGAAAGGAAGCGGCGGCGTGGCGATGAGGCCACAGCGCTCCAACACCCGGCAACTCGTCAGGGGGTGTTGTCCACGGCCATCCTGCCGAGCGCGTCGGCGCCGGAGCGGATGGCAAAACTGACCACCATCGGCGCTGCAACGAGGATCGCCGCTGCGGCGACGAGAACAACAACGAGAAAGAAGGCATCATGCCGATTCATGGAACACTCCGCGCAAGGGGAGTTCACTGACGCCCCCCCACCGTCTCCGCAAGACCCATCTTATAGAGTTTCTCGGGGCCGTGTTGCAACATCGGGAACGACGCCCACGGGCGAGCCCGTGCATGGGACGAGCAGGCGTTGTTCATGGGCCGTTAGGATTCCGTGAGCGTTGCTCCGTGGTGGAGCGGAAAACAAGGAACGGAGGACCAGATGTCGACGTTTGGCCATTGGATCGCGCTGGCTGTGGCCGGCGGGCTCGGCACGGTGGCGAGGGCCGGCGTCACCATCATGGCCACACGCCTCTTCGGTACCGGGTTTCCCTGGGGAACGCTTGCCGTCAACGCCCTCGGGGCATTCCTGTTCGGCGCGATCGTGGGGGCGACCCGATCGCGTGTCGTGATGCCGCAGGGGGTCGAGACAATCCTCCTGGTCGGCCTCCTCGGCGGATTCACGACCTTCTCGAGCTACGCCTTCCAGGCAGTCGAGCTGTGGGAATCGGGGCGGCCGGGGTTGGCCGTGGCCTCCGTCATGGCGTCGAACATGCTCGGCTTCGTCGCCGTATGGGGGGGGCTGAAGATGGCGGGGTGAGGTCTTGCCGACAGGCCGCCGGCGACTGGACAGTCTGGCCCCATGAGGCATTGGTCCCCACCCCGACCCCAGCGTATCCTTCGAGTGAGGAGCGGGTTCGGGCAGGTCCTCCTGCCTCCGTTTCCTGCGTGGAACAGGAGGCCGCGGTCCAAGGACGTCGTTCCGGCCGCTGTCCCGAGACAGGCAACCCTTGCAGGGAGAAATGCATGAAGGCTCGAGGCTACGAACCGACCGGTCGACGGGTTCTGGAACTGGCCCGGAGCGTGGCCCTCCTGCTCGCCCTGACGGTGGCTAGCGATCTGGCCCAAGCCGACGACGGCGCCACGTCCGTCGCCGAGCCCCCTCCGGCAGCCGAGGCCAAGCCTGCCGCCGACGCGGCGCCCACGGCCGAAGCGCCTCCCGCCGAAGCAAAGCCGGCAGACGCCAAGCCTGCCGACGAGAAGCCCGTCGAAGCAAAGGCCACCGAGAAGCCTGCCGATGCCGAGGCGGCGCGGGCCGAGAAGCGGAAGGAAGCCGAGGCAAAAGCGAAAGCCGAAGCGGCGAAGCTTCAGGTGCAGTTGATCACGCTCGGCGGGACCTACGAAGACATCGTCGGCCCCAACGAGTTCGATCCGACGAGCCTGATCATCGGTGGAGCGCCTGGGAAGCGGAAAAATTTCTACAAGCTCTGTGAGCTCCTCGACGAGACGGCGAAGAACCCGAAGATCCACGCCGTCGTCATCGATCTCTCCGACGCCGATCTGACGATGAACCTCGCCCAACTCGACGAGCTCCTTCGCCGCCTCGAGGCGCTGCGGAAGTCGGGGAAGAAGGTGGGGGCGTGGCTCGAGAGCGCGGAATCGGCCCACCTCGCGGTGGCGGCCGGCTGCGATCACGTGGCGATGGCCGATCTCGGCGGCGTCGACATGCCGTCGAAGACGATGCAGTCGTATTTCTATCGCGACGCGATGGATCTCCTCGGCCTCAAAGCCTCGGTCGTCCGGGCGGGCAACTTCAAAGGCGCCGTCGAGCCTTACGTGAACTCGGCGATGAGCGAGCATCTCCGCCAGCACTACCTCGACATGCTCACGAGCATGAATGACGCTCAGGTGTCGATGATCGCCCGCGGCCGCGGCCTGACCACCGAGAAGGTGCGCGAGCTCCAGAAGCAGCGGCTCTTCCTCCCGGCCGAGGCCGTCGCCGCCGGGCTCGTCGACGAGCTCGCCCCGTTCGGCACGATGAAGGGGACGCTCAACCGCTGGATCGGCGGCGAGACGAGCTGGGTGGAGGCGGCGGCGAAGCCGAAGAAGGAGATGTCGTTCTTCGAGCTGATGGGGAAGGTGATGTCGGGGGGAGGCCCCGAGAAGGCGGCGAAGGTGACGGAGACCTCGCTCGCCGTCATGCATCTCTCCGGGGCGATCGCCGACGGCAAGAAAGAGTCGCCCGGCTCGATCGTCTCCGGCCCCACCGTCAAGGCGATCCAGGAGATCGGCCGCGACGACAAGATCAAGGGCGTGGTCATTCGCATCAATTCACCGGGTGGCTCGGCGACGGCGAGTGAAGCGATCCGCCAGGCGCTCGCGGAGCTGGCCAAGAAGAAGCCGACGGTCGTCTCGATGGGGACCGTGGCCGCGTCGGGGGGCTATTGGGTGGCCTGCCTCGGGGTGCCTGTCTATGCCGAGCGGGGCACGCTCACCGGCTCGATCGGCGTCTTCTCCATGAAGATCAGCTTCGGCACCCTCCTCAAACGCGTCGGGCTCCACATGGAGAACATCGCGCTCGATGAGGCGGCCAGTGCCTTCGCTCCCGACCGGGGCTGGAACGAGGACGATCAGGCGAAGCTCCAAAAGACGATCGACGACGTCTACGGCCGGTTCCTCAAGCTCGTCAGCGAGTCGCGCGGGATTCCGGTCGAGAAGCTTCAGGATCTCGCCGGTGGCCGGGTGTGGTCGGGGAGCCAGGCGAAGGCGGCGGGGCTCGTCGACGAGATCGGCGGCCTCGACGACTGCCTTGCGGCGGTGGCGAAGAAGGCGGGGATCGAGAAATACGAGATCGTCCATCGGCCCAACGTCTCGGCGGGGCTCGATCTCTCGGTCCTCTTCGGTGATCCCGACGCCAGCACCCGTCTGGCGGCCCTCGGCGTGTCGCGCGAGGCGATGATCCTCCTCAGCCAGCGCGGCCTGCGGACGGGCGTCATCGATCTCTTCCTCCGCGAGGCGCTCTCGGGCGCGTCGGCGCGGCCGACGATCTGGGCCCTCGCCCCGGACGACGTCTCGATCCGCTGACGGGCCGTTCGCTCCGGACGGGATCACGGTGCGCGGAGCGCACTTCGGCGGTCGTTGAGGATCGCCTTGATCCGGTCGGGGCCCGGCACCCCGCGGACCTCGATTTCCATGTCGCCCTGCCCCGAGGTCGATACGGCGACGGCGCCGACACCGAAGATCCGCTGGAGGAGACTCTGCCTCACCTGCACATTGCGGATGTCGGCGATGAGCACGTCGTTGGTGTACTTACTCAACAGCCCCTTTCGGAGGGTGACACGTGATTCGGTGATCACAAGCGACGTGGCCTGGCAGTGGAGCCACCAGGCGACGAGAGCGACGAGGCCGATCCCGAAGGGGATCAGCGCGCAGCAGGCGAGGAACAGTACCGGCCGGTTGCGGAACATCGCCGGGTGGTCTCGGTAGAGCACCATTTCAGGCATCGGGCAGGCTTTCCGGGGCGTTGCCGACGGCCGGCAAGACGTTGTCTGTCAGCCCTTGCGTGGGGCGCTGTCGAACGGCGGGTTAGGAAAGACGACTTCGAGCAAGGGGGATGTGCCGCGTTCGCGATGCACAGCCACGGCGTCAGCGAGAATCCCCTGGTAGATCGCGAGCGCCTCACCGGCCGGCGAGAAAGGAAACGCCTCGTGGACGATCACCACCCGCGGCTGATCGCCGAGCCAGGAGAGATCGCGGAGACATTCTTCGAGGGCATCCCAGTTGTGGCCAAAGTAGCTCGGGAAACGGAGCTTCGCAGCGAGGACGCTGAGGAGTTTTTCCTTCCCCTTCGCCTTGGCGGGAATCCGCACGACGAGGGCGCCTTCGGCGCGGTACGCCGCCGGATCGTCGCTGAACAGGAACGGGCCAGGGGCGTCAGGGGCGGTGGTCATCGGATCCGGATCTCCGTGGGGAGGCGGCGGAAGGAGCGGTAGTGGTCGTGGGTGTACCAGACTTCGCCCCCCTCGCCGGTGATCAGCCGCTGCGGCCCTGGCCCTGGTTCCTTCGGTGTTGGCACGACCCACTCGCGGTAGTATCCCGGCGGGCGTCGAGGAAGGCGATTTTCGCGGTTTTGAAACGTGGTGCCATCGTTGGGGAATCGCAACCGCCGGCCGGCCGCGATCCGCTCCATCGTCGGGGCCAGATCGATCTGCCCGCGGTAGATCGTGCGGCCGCTCGAATCGCGCAGGGAGAGCCCGTCGATCACCAGCGGATCGGCGGCGGTCGGTGGTGGCCTCGGTGCTGCCTGCGGCGTCGGCTTCGATCGGCGTGACGCTCGCGGCACGGCGGGCTCGCCCGGGGCGCGATCGACGTTTGAATCCGTGGGTGGGGTGGCTTCCGCTCGCGGGGCGGCTTCCGTCGGCGATGGAGCCTCCGCTTCGGCAGCGCCGTCATCGGTGGTCGCGAGGTCTGTCGGTGGCGGCGACGAACCCGGCTCGGGTTGCCAAGCGACAGGGGGCGGTTCGGGGCCCAACGGCCCCAAGAACCCGTAGCGTTCTGCCGCCCAGACCACGGCGAGCAGCGTTACCCCGATGAGCACCCGGAGGAGACGGAGCCTCCAGGGATCAGAGAACCAGGGAGAGAGCCAAGAAGAGAACCGTGGAGGTCGCGCGGTCACCCACCCCCTCACTTCCACCCCAGCAAAACCACACCATCGGAAGCGGCGGGGGTAGCCCCGGCATAGCCCAGAGCCGTCCCGACGATCCGCCGGCGATCCGGGGTCGATCACCGAAATGCCTTGTTTTCAAGCCTCAAACCGAATCGGGGCGAAAGGATTCGAACCTTCGACCTCCTGGTCCCAAACCAGGCGCTCTAACCAGGCTGAGCTACGCCCCGTCGCGAGGCCCTTCGGCCCAGCGGGGGAAGTCTACCCGAAATCGCCCGAAAACTAGTCCGTGGCCCATTTCCTGGCGCATCCCCGCCCCGTCACCCCACGTTCCGCACTGCAAGCGGATCCTGGGCGTCGACGCCGTGGAGGTGGAGGAGGAGGGCGTCGAGATGGAACTTCGCCGCCCAGTTGGGATAGGTGTAGGCCATGTACGCCCCCCAGATCGGCCACGAGCCACCGACCCCGCCCGACAGGCCGTCCCCGGCCCGCCACGGCAGCACCTGCGTCGCGCTCACGCTCTGGAGTAATTCAAGCGCGATCTCGTCATAGGGGAGCGACCGTCGCCCGCTCCGCCACAGCCGGATCAGGGCGCCGGCGAGTTGCGCGTCGCCGGTCAGACAGCGCCAGGAGACCACCGGCCTCCACTGCGTCGCATAGCGGCCGTACGTCCGCCCCGTCTCGAGCACGTGCCGCGCGAGCCCCGCTGCGGCCCGATCGGCCCCCGCGATCGCCGCCTCGTCTGCAAACAGCGTCCCCAGGCCGAGCAGCCCCTCGATGACATAGACAATGTTGTGGAGGAGCGGCTCCTCGCCATGATGGAAGGCGTTTGAGGCAAACCATCCCGAATCATCCTGCATCGAAAGCGTCCAGACGCCGTTGCGGCGGCCGGCGTCGACGAAATCCTCCCGGCCAAAGAGCACCCCCGATTCCGCCAGGGCCCACGCCGAGCGGACGTTGATGCACAGCGGCGAGACTTCGGTGAGATTCGAGAGATTCTTCCGCCACGCTCCATCGGCATCGAGGTTGCCCACGAGCCATTCACCGGCGCGGATCGCGGCGTCGCGGTAGCGGGGATCGCGCGTGGCACGCCAGGCGGCGTTCCAGCCGAAGAGCACTTGGCCGGAGTCGAAGACCGCCGGCGCGACCGGTGTGCCGAGCGGCCCGCTGCGGACGGCGCCGTCGGGGAGTTGGACCTCAATCTCCCAATCGGCCATGCGGATGGCCCGCGTGCGGAGCGAGTCGTTGCCGGTCACCTCCGCGCAGGCAAGAAAGCTGGGAATGATGTAGCCGGTCGTCTCCGGATAGCTCGGGCGCCAGCCGGCGGTGAGGCTGTAGCCATACGACACCCCGCCATCGGGCGTGGCATCCTGGGCGGCGCAGAGCCAGGCGAGGGTGGCCTCGAGCGCCGTGTCGAGCGGCACCCGCAGCCGGCCACCCCGCCAGGAGCGATCGATCGCCCGTACGCATCCGAGCTTGTCGTGGGCACGGAGCAGCGTGACGAGTTTGTTGAGCATGGGAGCAGCGGCGATACGGGTTCAGAGGGCTGGAAGCGGTCAGCCTACCGACCCCGGCCACTCATTACAGCCCTCCCGACATCCGTCGCCCGCTGAACGGTCTCACCCGCTGATTTGCTGCAAGAGACGCTGGAATTCGCCGAGATCGCCGAACGGGATCACGATCCGCCCCGCCCCCTTGCCGTTGGCATGGACGACGACCTTCGTCCCCAGGGCCCTCCGTAACTGCGCCTCGACGGCCTGCACCTGCGCCGTTCGCTTCGTCGCCGGCCGCCCCGGCTTCCGCTTCGTCGCGGTCGGTGCGGCGGGAGAGGGAAGGTCGTCATCCCCCTCGCCGTCCGCCACGGCCGTCGAGATGCCGTCGTCGTCGGCCAAGCTCGGATCATCCTCGTCGGCGCGGAGGATCTCCTGCACCTCCCCCTCGATCGCCCGGACCGAGAGACCCTCGACCACGATCCGCTGCGCGAGCTTCAGCTGCTCGTGCTCGTCTCCGAGCGGGAGCAGGGCCCGGGCGTGACCCATCGAAATCTCGCCCGCCCGAAGGCGCTGCTGCACCCCCTCGGGAAGCTCGAGGAGACGGATGAGGTTGGTAACGCTCGAACGGTCGATCGAGAGCCGCTTGGCGAGTTCGTCCTGCGTGCATCCCCAGGCGGCGAGATAGGTCTTGAAGCTCGCCGCCTTCTCGAGGGCGTCGAGGTCGCGGCGTTGGAGATTCTCGACGATCGCGATCTCCGACATCTGCCGGTCGTCGACGTCGAGGACGCGGACGGGGAGCTTCGCCCACCCCAGCCGACGGGCCGCCGCCAGGCGGCGTTGGCCGGCGATGAGCTGGTAGCGGTCGCCCCGCGCCCGGACGACGATCGGCTGGACGAGGCCGTGCTCCCCGAGGCTGGCGGTGAGCTCGGCGAGGGCCCCGTCGTCGACGACCGACCGGGGCTGCCAGGGATTCGGATCGACCAGCACTGGATCGACCTCGCTCACCGGCAGCGTCGCGGCCGCCTGCTCGACCTCCTCCGGCGCGTGGAGGATGAGGCGGGCGGCACCGGTACCGAGGCCACCGATCCCCTTGCCGGGAATCTCCACGGGCCGCCCCGGAAGGGGAGCGGGCTGGGCGGCGAGGGCGCCGGTGCCGTCGGTCTGCGGGGGGGCGGGGGTCGATTGCGGGTCGAGCCCCGCACGGCCGAGCAGTGCTTCCAGTCCCCGACCCAGACGTCGTTCCTTACTCAAAGTCCCGAACCTCCATGCACAATTCCGTGTAGGCCCGCGCTCCCCTCGAGCGCGGCGCGTAATCGAGGACGCTACGGGCGTGGCTGGGAGCCTCCGACACCGCCACGTCACGGGGGATGACCGTCTCGAAGACGATCTCCCCGAAGAAGTCCCGAACCTCGTTCTCCACCTCGCGGGTCAGCTCCAGATCGTCGTCGTGCATCGTGAGGACGATCCCCCCGAACCGCAGCCGGCCGGGACGCTCGTCCATCACGTCGCGGATCACCTCGATCATCTGCGTCAGCCCCTCGAGGGCGAAGTATTCGCACTGGATCGGCATCAGGACCTCCGTGCTCCCGGCCAGGGCCGTCCGGGTGAGGTCGCCGATCGAGGGCGGGCAATCGATGAGACAGTAGTCCCAGGCATTGAGCCCGCCGGCAAGATGGGTCTCGAGGACAAAACTGCCGCTCCGGGCGAGCGTCGCCAGCCGTTCGACGTCGCGGACGCTTCGGCTCCCCGGAAGGAGGGAGAGGCCTGCCACGCCGGTCTCGATCACCGAGCCGCAAAGCGGGGCCTCCGACACGAGGGGATGGGTCGCCGCCGGGACGGCCCCGAGCCCCGACGTGGCGTTGCACTGCGGGTCGAGATCGACCAACAGCGTCCGCTGGCCCCCCTTGGCGAGGCCGACGGCAAGGTTGGTCGCGGTGGTGGTTTTCCCCACGCCCCCCTTCTGGTTGGCCACGCACAGAATCCTTCCCACACGCAGATCCCTTCCAGGTGTTTCCCAGGGAATTCTGGGAACAACCGGAATATCGGCTTCCGCCGGCACGATCGTCATGCCGGGAACCGCAGGGCGTTCCAACCGTTCTGTCGTGCAAGGTTGCCGCAAACGTCCGGCGAGCCGCTTGGCGACCTCGGGGAAAGTTCCACGTGAAACCGCGCGACCGCGCAGGGTTACCCAAGGGCCCCTGTGCCCGCAGGCCACCCAGGTCTCCGGGGTGGCACGGTTTCACGTGGAACGCCGCTCGGCTCCCGGATCAGCCGGATCGCCGCTCGAAGTCACGCAGCCGTCAATCGAGCGGGTTGAAGACCAGTCCGCTGGCGAGCTTCGGATAAAAGTAGGTGCTCTTGGCGGGCATCCGTTCGCCGGTCTCGCTGACGCTCTTGATGTCGCCGACGCTCGCCGGCATGACGAGGGCTGCGAGGGGATACTTCCCGGTCTCGAGCCCCTCCACCACCTCGCGGACGAGGTGCACGTAGCCGGGGGTGGGGATTTGCTTCGCGCCGAGGAGCTCGCCGATCACGAGCCGGTGAAGAATCGACACCCCGAGCCCCCGCCAGGACGGGCCATGCTCGGCCGCGATCTTCTCCATCCGGGCGGCGCCGGCGGGGGTGATCCGGGCGAGCGTCCAGGTGCGGTCGCCTGCGGTGTAGAGGCCGAGCGTCCCTTGGGCATCCTCGGTCTCGATCTGCTCCCACACGTCAGCGGCGGCCGCCGGCCCGACGCCGGCCTTCTCGGTCGTGAAACAGTCGCCGAGCTTCGCGGCCAGGTCGGCCGCAGTGGCCACCGAGGGCTCGACGAACAGCCGGTGGGTGGGGAGGACGACCAGTCCCGGGTCGCTCATTCCAACGAGCATCATGAGGACGAAGTTGGCGGGATGATCGGAAGGGAGCGTGCCTCCGTTGGCCTCTGCCACCTCATCCCGGTAATTGCAGGCGGTCTCGTACCGGTGGTGACCGTCGGCGATGAACACCGGCTTCGGCCCCATCAGCCCGGCCACCTTGGCCGCCACCGCTTCGTCGGTGAGCGGCCACATCCAGCTCTTCACGCCGAGATGGTCAGTGGCCTCCAGCGGCGGCTGCCCGGCCACGGCCGCATCGAGGAGGGCCTGCACCTCACCCTGGGGATCGGGATAGAGGCCAAACACCTGGCTGAGGTTTGCCCGGCAGGCCCGCGTGAGGAGGAGCCGATCCTGCTTCGGGCCCGACATCGTCTCTTCGTGGGGATGGATGTTGCCGGTGCCGAAACGCTCGAGCCTGACCCGGGCCATCACCCCCCGGCGGACAAACGTCCGTCCCTCGACTTCGAACTCCTGGTGATAGACGTAGAGCGCCGCGGCCGGCTCCTGCATCACCACCCCCTGGTCGCGCCAGCTGCGGAGGAACTTCGCAGCCCGGGTGTACTTGTTCGTCCGCTCGTCATCGCCGGGCTCCTCCCGGTTCAGCTCGATCCGGATCACGTTGGCGGGGTGCCGCTGGTAGAGCGCCTCCTGGAGCGCCGCGTCGATGACGTCGTACGGGGGGGCGATCACCTGCGACAGGGCGCCGACGTGCTTGGGGTCGTAGCGGAGGCCGCGGAGCGGGGCGACGTGGGGCATGGCGGAGGGAGCTTCCTCGGGGTGCGGGGGGAGGGGAACGGTGTCCCGGGATCGTAGCAAATCCCTTCCGGCAAAGTGGCTCGCGGGAGCGGCCGGAGTCCGGCCCGGTTCCACGTGGAACGGGCGAGAGGGCCACCCGGAAAAGAGAACGGGGGTGTCGCCTGGGCGACACCCCCGTCTGGAGTGCGACGAACGGCTGCCGCCGGGGGGCTCCCGGCGACGCACTCAATACCGGTAGTACTCGGGCTTGAACGGGCCTTCGACCGGCACGTGGAGATACTCCGCCTGCTTCGGGGTGAGCTTCGTGAGCTTGACCCCCAGCTTTTCGAGGTGGAGGCGGGCCACTTCCTCGTCGAGCTTCTTGGGGAGGAGGTGGACGCCGACATCGTACTTGTCGGTCTCTGTCCAGAGGGCCAGCTGGGCGAGGACCTGGTTGGTGAAGCTCGTGCTCATCACGAACGACGGGTGGCCGGTGGCACAGCCGAGGTTCACGAGCCGCCCCTCAGCCAGCACGATCACCGAGTTGCCGGAGGGGAGGGTGTAGCGATCGACCTGCGGCTTGATCTCGACCTTCTTGACCCCCTTCGTGTTCTCGAGCCACGAAACGTCGATCTCGAGATCGAAGTGCCCGATGTTGCAGATGATCGCGTCGTTGGGCATCTTCGAGATGTGCTCGCCGAGGATCACGTCGCGGCAGCCGGTGGCCGTCACGAAGATCTGGCCCCGCGGAGCGGCCTCCTCCATCGTGGTCACCTCGTAGCCCTCCATCACCGCCTGGAGGGCGTTGATCGGGTCGATCTCGGTGACGATGACGCGTGCCCCGAGGGCCTTCATCGAGTGGGCAGAGCCCTTGCCGACGTCACCGTAGCCGCACACGACCACCACCTTGCCGGCGACCATCACGTCGGTGGCCCGCTTGATGCCGTCGGCGAGGCTCTCACGGCAGCCGTAGAGGTTGTCGAACTTCGACTTCGTGCAGGAGTCGTTGACGTTGATCGCGGGGAGTTTGAGATCGCCGTTCTCGTGCATCTGGTAGAGGCGGTGGACCCCCGTGGTGGTCTCCTCGGAGAGGCCGCGGATGCCGCCGAGCAGTTCCGGATACTTGGTGTGGACCATCGACGTGAGGTCGCCGCCGTCGTCGAGGATCATGTTGAGCGGCTGGCCGTCGGGGAAGAACAGCGTCTGCTCAATGCACCAGTCGAACTCCTCGTTCGTCTGACCCTTCCAGGCGTAGACCGGGAAGCCGGCCTTGGCGATGGCCGCAGCGGCGTGGTCCTGCGTCGAGAAGATGTTGCAGCTGCTCCAGGTCACTTCCGCACCGAGTTCCTTGAGCGTCTCGATGAGGACGGCCGTCTGGATCGTCATGTGGAGGCAGCCCGCAATCCGGGCCCCGGCCAGCGGCTTGCTCCGGCCATACTTCTGACGCAGCGCCATCAGGCCCGGCATCTCGTTTTCGGCCAGCATGATCTCCTTGCGGCCCCAGTCGGCGAGCGCGAGATCGGCGACCTTATAAGGAAGGCGGGTTTCAACGTGGGCCAAGGGAGATCTCCTTCAAGGAGGGCTGGAACAGATTGGGCGGACGAAGGGACGAAGTCACCACGCGTCGCCCCGGTCCGGACAAAGGCACGGCGGGGGCGGGCGGAGGGCGTTGATCCTGGCCGGCACAATCGGCCGGCGGAAGACCCTGCATCTTAGCCATCAGGCAGGAATGGAAAAGAGTGTTTTCCTTCCCATCCCGCGCCGAGGCGTTCAACGGTCAGCTCTGGCGGCCAGCGCCTGGAGGGCTCGGCTAACGAAGGCCTCCACTCGCTCGGGATCCTTTTTTCCCGGCGCCGACTCGACGCCGCTGGCCGTGTCGACGGCGGTCGCCCCGGTGGCCGCGATCGCCGCGGCGACATTGTCGGCCGTGAGCCCCCCGGCCAGGGCCACCGGCAGACCGGGATCTCCGGCCGCCACGAAACGGACCCAGTCGACCACCACCCCCGTTCCCCCCAAACTCGCGGCCGCCGCGCCAGGAGCCGCGCCGGCATCGACCAGGAGCATCGCCGGGGCCCGGCCTGCGGCGAGCGCCGCGGCGACCCAGCCCCGCGCCTCTTCGAGCGCCGCGGTCGCCGGGCCGTCACTCCGCAACCGGCAGGCGCGGATCACCGGGAACGGGGCGACGTCGCGGCACACCTCCGGGGGGTCGCAGCAGGGGTTTGCGGCTCCCGGTGGAGGCGGGAAGAGATGGCCGTGGAACTGGATGGCGTCGAGGCCGACGCGGTCGGCGATCCCCCGTGCCGCGGCGGGCTCCATGCCGGCGAACACCCCGATGCGAAGAATCCCGGCGGGGAGGGCAGCTGCCACCAGCCGGGCCGATTCCACAGTCAGGGAGCGCGGCGAGCCGGGGACGAAGTTGAGCCCCACCGCATCGGCTCCCGCCGCCGCCACCATCCGGGCGTCGTCAGGCGTCGTCACGCCACAGATCTTCACACGAAACATGGTGACGTTCTTCGGGACCGGAATCGGTGTCTGCGGCGAGCGCGGGGGGACCATGCCGGGTGATGTTCCCCGGGGCGGGCGTCACCATCGGCCGAACCGGCACGACCGGCAGGGCCGCGACGATGGGATCGACCGGAAGAGTCTACGCCGGGGCGCGATGGTGGAGGAAGCCGCGCCGGCTGGTCGAAACAAGGGGGGAGCCGTCTGTCGGAGGACAACGGCCTGACCGGTGCACACCACCAGGAATTGACCCGCACGATGATCGCCCCGCGTCGCCCGCCGTCGAGCCGCCCCTTCCTCGCCGCCCCGCGTACCGATTTCTACCACCCGGCGCGGGCCATCGATGCCGCCCTGCTGGGGATCGAACGGGCCATCCGTAGGTCTGAAGGAGTGGGGCTGGTGGTCGGTCCTCCTGGGACAGGCAAGACGCTGCTCCTGGCCAAGCTGGCGGAGCACGTCCGCGACGACTTCGACGTTGCCCTCCTTTCGGGTGCCCGAATCTGCACCCGCCGCGCCCTCTGGCAGGCCGTGCTCGCCGAGATCGGCGAGCCGTACCGCGGCATCGATGAGGGGGAACTGCGGATCGGTGTCGTCGAACGCGTCCGCGGCCTCGCTGCCAGCGGGTCGGGGCTGGTGATCCTCGTCGACGAAGCGCACACGCTCCCCACCCGGCTCCTCGAGGAGTTGCGTCTCCTGACGAACATTCCTACGCCGCTCCCCTCCGTCCACGTCGTCCTCGCCGGGACGCGCGAGATGGACGAGCGTCTCGGCACGTCGCGGATGGAGAGCCTCGCCCAGCGGATCGGGGCCCGGTTCTATCTCGAGCCCCTCGACCACGAGGAGACCATGGCCTATCTGCGGACGCAGATGAAGGTGGCCGGTCTGCAGTGGGATGCCGTCTTCGAGCGGGGGAGCGATGACGCGGTGTTCGCGGCCACTGACGGCGTGCCGCGGCTGGTCAACCAACTCTGCGACCTGGCACTCGTACAGGCCGGCGAAGCGGGACGGAAGCGCGTCGGGCCCGCCGACATCACCGGTGCGTGGCGCGACATCCAGCGTCTCCCCGCCACATCGCTCGGGCATGTCGTCGATCGGATGCCGCCAGCGGCCGATCCCCGTCCGGCGGTCGACCGGGGACTGGAGCGCCTCGAGGAGCGTCTGGAGATGGGCGACTCCAGCGCGATTGTCGAGTTTGGATCGTTCGGGGACGAACCGGCCGAGGACTATGACGGAATCTCGGGGCTGCGTGACGGCGACACGATCCCCCAAGGCTTCGACGACGGGAGCGATGGCTACGGCGTCGAGGATGCCGAGGGCGGGGTTGGCGTCGAAGACGAGCGCGGGCCGGTAACCACTCGGGGGAATGCCCCTTCGGGACGCGAGCCGTCGGTCGTGCCGACCGGCAACCCGTGGTCCGGCCCCGAGGTGGAGCTGGTGTTTGACGGCATCGAGGATCCGTTCGCGGAATACTTCGCCGACGCCGAGCGGGTCATCGAACGCTATGTCGTGCGCGCCCCGGCCGACTTCAGCGACCGCCGTCATGTTGCCAGCCGCGAGGGTGCGGCGCTCTCCCGGCAGCTTCCCTCGGCAGACCACTCTCCGGTCGTTGGCGAAACGCGCGCCAGATCCCCCGTCGCCCCCGCGGCCCCTCCGGCGCCGGTCGTGGCCGACGAAGCGGACGACGCCGACATGGTGGTGATCGAGGAGGACCTGTGGATGCCCCCGGTCGAGGCGGACCGGCGGGTGATTCCCGTACGCCTCGGGGATTATCGTCGCCTGTTTGCTCGGATGCGTCGGGGTGGGTCGGCGGAATGAGCCGCGTGATGCCCGGAGGGATCGGGGGGGCGGACGCGCCACCGCAGCCGGGGGCAGATCTTGCCTCCGCGCCGGCCTGGCCACCGGGGCGCGTGCTTGTCGTCACGGCGACCTACAACGAGCGTGGGTCGATCGGGGAGCTCGTCGATCGAGTTCTCGGGGTCGATCCCGGGCTCCAGATGCTCGTCGTCGATGACGACTCCCCCGATGGCACGGGGGGGATGGTCCTCGACCTCGCACGCACCCGACCGCGCCTCCACGTGCTCGTGCGCCGCGGTCGCCGCGGCCTCGGCTCCGCGATCATCGAAGGCTTCCGGATGGCAAGCGCCCATGGCTTTGCCGTCGCCCTCAACATGGATGCCGACTTCAGCCACGATCCCGACGACATCCCCCGGCTCCTGGCAGCGCTCGAGCCTGTCGGCGGCCGACCTGCGGCCGTGGCGCTGGGATCGCGGCGGGTGGCCGGAGGGCGGATCGTCGGCTGGCCGCTGTCGCGGCGCGTCACGAGCGTGCTCGTGAATTGGTATGCGCGCTGGATCCTCCGCCTACCGGTGCGCGACTCGTCGACCGGCTTCCGCGCCGTGCTTCTGGGATTCTTCGATCGACTTCCCGGGCCGTTCGACGAGGGGTATGCCGTTCTCGAGGACATGCTCATCCAGGTGAACCGTGCCGGCGGGCGGATCATCGAGGTGCCGATCACGTTCACCGATCGCACCGTCGGCGAGAGCAAGGCGGGCCTCCGCCAACGCCGCGACGCGGCCCTGGCCCTGCTCCGAATGGCGATCCGTGCGTGGCGGCCCTGAATCGCCGGCCGTTACACTCACCCTCCTCTTCCCCCGGCTTTTTTCGGTCCATTTTTCTCCGGAGCATCCCATCATGCCCGCCCGCAGGCCGCGCATCGGCATCCTCACCGGTGGTGGAGATTGCCCCGGTCTCAACGCCGTCATCCGCGCCGTGGTGAAAAGCGCTCACCGCCTCGGCTACGAGAGCCTCGGCTTCCTCCGTGGTTACGAGGGGCTCGTCGACCCGGTCGCCTGGACGCCGCTCGATCCGTCGCTCGTGGCGAACATCCTCACCCAAGGGGGAACGATCCTCGGTTCCTCGAACACCGGTCGATTCACGGCGCTGGTGGGGGAGAATGACCGCGTGGCGATCGACCCCAAGCTTCTCAAGGCGGCGGCGACGACCCTCGAGCAGTTGGGGATCTGCGGCCTGGTGTGTGTCGGCGGGGATGGATCGCTGTCGATCGCCCAGCAGTGCCACGAGACAGGCATGCCCGTCGTCGGCGTCCCGAAGACGATCGACAACGATCTCGGCGCCACGGCTTTCACCTTCGGCTTCGATTCGGCCGTGGCGACGGCCACCGACGCCCTCGATCGGCTCCACACCACCGCCGCCAGCCATGAGCGGGTGATGGTCCTCGAGGTGATGGGGCGGCATGCCGGATGGATCGCCCTCCATGCCGGTATTGCCGGCGGTGGCGACGTCATTCTCCTCCCTGAAATCGACTGGGACTTCGAGCATGTCTGCCGCGCGGTCAAGGCGCGCGAAGCGGAGGGAAAACGCTACACGCTCGTGGTCGTCGCCGAGGGGGCCAGGCTTCCGGGGGGCGCGTCGGTTCACGCCGGCGACGACGGGCAGCGCCGGCAGGTGCGCCTCGGAGGGGTCGGGGAATTGGTCGCCGGCGAGATCGCCAAGCGGCTCGGTCGTGAGGTCCGCGCCGTCGTCCTCGGGCATCTGCAGCGCGGCGGGCCGCCGACGACGTTCGACCGCGTCCTCGCGACGCAGTTCGGCGCCCATGCCGTGCGGCTCGTCCACGAAGGGCGTTTCGGGGAGATGGTCTGCTACCGTCCCCCCGACATCGCCAGCGTGCCGATCGCCGAGGCGGTGAGCCGGCTGTCGCAGGTCGACGTAGGGAGCTCCGCAGTTCTCGCGGCCCGGGCCCTGGGAATCTCCTTCGGCGACGACCCCCCCGCAACCGGGGCGTTTGCCGGCTGATTTGCCATCGTGGTCCCGTCGTCGGCGGGGATCGGGGCCCGCACGGAGCGGTCTTCGATAAGGTATGCTCGTAGGCTTTCGGGGTTTTTCTGACTCGAGTTTCCGCGCATGATTCGCGCGCCATCGGGGGAGTATTGATGAGCGAAGTACAGAGGCCGGCCGGGACCGTCGCGAGCGTCATGACCGAAGAGCGGATGTTTCCGCCGCCGGCGGAGTTTTCCGCCCGGGCGCGGATCGGATCGCTCGAGGACTACCGTCGGCTCTACGACGCGGCGAAGAACGATCCGGAAGGCTTCTGGGGGGAACGCGCGGCGGCCCTCCCCTGGACGACGCCGTACACGAATGTCCTCGACTGGCAGCCCCCGGCGGCGAAGTGGTTTGTGGGGGGGCGTCTCAACGCCTCCGCCGCCTGCCTCGACCGGCACATCGCCGCTGGCAAGGGGGAGAAGACGGCGCTCGTGTGGGTCGGTGAGCCGACCGGCGAGCGCCGCGAATACACCTACCGCCAGCTCCATGCGGAAGTCTGCCGGGTGGCGGCAGGGCTGCGGAAGCTCGGCATCAAGCCGGGCGAGGTGGTGTCGATCTACATGCCGATGACGCCGGAACTCGTGATCGCGATGCTCGCCTGCGCCCGCATCGGCGCCGTCCACTCCGTGATCTTTGGCGGCTTCTCGAGCGAAGCGATCGCCGACCGCAATCAGGACGCCGGCGCCGTGGCCGTGATCACGGCCGATGGCGGCTGGCGGCGCGGCTCCCAACTCCCGCTCAAGAAGAACGTCGACATCGCCGTCGAGAAGAGCCCGACGGTGCGGCATGTCGTTGTCTTGAAGCGCACTGGGCAGCCGGTGGAGATGGTCGCCGGCCGCGACGTCTGGTGGCACGACCTCGTCGAGGGGATGCCCACCGACACGTCGCCAGAGCCGATGGATTCCGAGGCGCCGCTGTTCATCCTCTACACGAGCGGTTCGACGGGGAAGCCGAAGGGAATCAAGCACACCACCGCCGGCTACGTCCTCTGGGCGCAGACGACGTCGGAGTGGGTCTTCGATCTCCGCGACGACGATCTCTTCTGGTGCACGGCCGACTGTGGCTGGATCACCGGCCACAGCTACGTGACCTACGGCCCCCTCGCCGCTGGCGCCAGCCTCCTCATCTACGAAGGGGCCCCGAACGCGCCGCACGAGGGCCGCTTCTGGGAGATCATCGAGGCGGAGAAGCCGACGATCTTCTACACCGCCCCGACGGCGATCCGCTCGTTCATGAAGTGGGGGATGGAGCACATCGAAGGCCGCGACCTCTCGAGCCTCCGCCTCCTCGGCACCGTCGGCGAAGGGATCAATCCCGAGGCCTGGATGTGGTACCACGAGGTGATCGGTGGGAAACGCTGCCCGATCGTCGACACGTGGTGGCAGACGGAGACCGGCGGGATCATGATGAGCCCGCTGCCGGGCTGCACGCCGACGAAACCGGGAAGCTGCACGCTGCCGCTGCCGGGCGTCGTCCCCGAGATCGTCGATGCCGCCGGGGCGCCGGTGACGCCGGGGCACGGTGGCTGGCTCGTGATGACGCAGCCCTGGCCCGGCATGCTCCGCGGCATCTGGGGGGACGACGAGCGCTTCGTGGAGACGTATTGGTCGAAGGTGCCCGGCAAGTATCTCGCCGGCGACAACGCCCGCCAGGACAAGGATGGCTACTACTGGATCATGGGGCGGATCGACGACGTCCTCAACGTCGCCGGCCATCGGCTCTCGACGATCGAGATCGAAAGCGCCCTCGTCAGCCATCCGAGCGTCGCGGAGGCGGCGGCGGTGGGGCGGCCGCACGAGGTGAAGGGGGAGGCGGTGGCGGTGTTCGTCACGCTCCGCAGCGGCGAGCCGACCGACGGCCTCAAAGACGCGCTGCGGAAGCACGTTCGCCAGCAGATCGGGGCTCTCGCCGCCCCGGACGACATCCACTTCGCCGCCACACTTCCGAAGACGCGTTCGGGCAAGATCATGCGCCGCCTCCTCCGCGACATCGCCGCCGGGCGAGAGACCGTCGGCGACACGACGACCCTCGAGGACTACACCGTCCTGGCAACCCTCCGCGGGAACGACGAGTGAGCGGATTCGCGAACAACGGGCTGCATGGCGAGTCCGCTCGGGCGCCGAATTAGGCCATCGCACGCTCTTTCCGAGACTGCGGAACGATGTGGTTCACAATCGTCGGTGAGATACGTCAGTCCGCGGTTCGACGACGAAGTCGCTGCCTGATTCACCGCCCAGAGTTTTGGTCCGAAACCGGCTGCTCAAGACGGTGGCTTGGCGTCCTCCTCGCTCGCAGTCCCTTTCTCGTATCCGCGAGCGGCGCGGTACATCCGCCATGCGAAGGGCGACAGCGCACCTCCGATGGAACAGCCAAGGAGCACTTCCCGTGGCGGCCACCGGCCCGCGAGCCAGAAAGGGATCACAACGAGCGCGATTGCCGCGATCGAGTTGGCAACAGCCTGAGCCAACATCCAAACGATGAATCCGCGAATCGATTCCTCCTACGACGGAACGTCGGTGAGCCCCTTGGAAGTGGCAGTGAGCTCGCCGAGCAGGCTGGTCACGTCGCCGTCGAACGCGGTCAGGTCGATCCCCGGGCCTCATGGCGAGCCCGCTGCATTGCCGTGCTCAACGGGTATTTTCGTTGTGTTGAATGCTTCAATCGGTCGGATTTATCGCGATTCCGCTCGATCGCCTGGTTCTCCTGGTTCCTGGCCTTGATCCGGCGCTGATTGAGCGGGCTCACCGCTGCGGTCGGCGTTGATGAAAGCGACCATCGCGTCGATCTCGCTTTGCGTAAAGTTGCCGGTGATCATGGCTTGATCCGAAAGGGGCGTTCGGAGTTCCGGGGCAACGATCACTTGGCCATCGACGATGATTGCCAGCGGCCTGTCTTTGTGTTGCTTCGAGAGTTGCGTCATCTTCTTCGCTCCGTCGTCTGTGAAGCGAATGAGCACAGCCGGATGTGATCTCCGGTCGAGGACAGCGCGAGCTTCGGCGATGTCTTCATCCGTTGCATCCGCCGCCTCATGGAGAAACACCCTGCGCGGCGGCATGAGCACCGCTGCTGCGGTGAGTCCTTCCGCAGGCTCGCGCTCCGCACGGCGAAACTCGACCCTATGACGGGTGTTGCGAGGAGGCGCCTCTGCCCGAGCGTGCGGAAGCCAGGCGAGGCATGCCAAAGCCAGGAATATTTTGGAGTTCGAGGAAGCCATCATGGTTTCCGATTGTTGCCCGAACGACCCAAGCTCGGCGACGGTGCGCCGCTGATAGATCGTCGGTAGGGCCGTCGCGCCGCGGGGCAACTGTGACAACACAAGTCTATGAAAAAAGGTCGGGCCGGCTTTCGCCGGCCCGACCCGTTTTTTGATCGCTCCTGGAGATCCGGGGGCGTTCAGAGAGACTCGATCACAGGCCGAGGGCGCTAAGCGTCTTGAGCATCGGCTCGACGATCGGCCGGAGGATGTCGCCCACGCCGGGGATGGCGAGAACGGTGTCGATGATCGGCTGGAGGGTACCGAGGTTGGTGCCCACCATCTCCTTCACCGTCGCCTTGCTCGCTGCGGGGAGCTTGTCGGCAGTCACCTTGTAGCCCTCGAGAATGCCGGCGAGATCCTTCAGCCCGGGCACGGCGGCCTCGGCGGAAGGAACGTCGGTGATCCCCTTGAAGCTGTCGGTGAGCTTGCCGAACAGGCTGGTCATGTCGCCGCCGAACGCGGTCATGTCGATCGCGTCGGTGGCCTTCTCGACCACAGCAGCGACGGCGTCGGTGGTGGTCTTCGCGGCCTCGGCACCCTGGGCGGCGGCCTTCTCGGCGAGGGCCTCACCCGACTTCTGCGCCTCGGCCATCTTCTTCATCATCTCGGTCGTGTTGGCGACCGGAACGTTCTTCTCGACCGGCTTGGCGCCCTTGTCCTTGTTCATGAGGAGGAACGCACCGAGCGCGATCAGCGGGAGGGCGAGCCACGGCAGCCACGACGGGAAGCCCGACGACTCCGCCTGACGCTCGACATGCCCGTGCGAGGCGTGCGACGAGTGGCTCGCGCCGGAGGTCGCCGACGTCACGGCCTTGGCGATGCTGCCGAAGTCACCGAGCGACAGCCCAGCCGGCAGGGCCGACTGGATGTTGCGGCTCTGGTCGGCGAACAGGCTCTGGATTCCGGAGGCGTCAATCGACTTGCCGCCGCTGGTGAGCTGCTTGGCGACGGTACCGAGGACCACCGGAGCGAGGTACGACAGGAGCGAGCGAGCCACACCCCCCTTGATGCCGAGGAACGACGCCAGCGTCTCGACGATCATCGACGTGGCGGAGTTTCCAAACAGCGTGCCGAGGAGCCCACCGCCGAGGTTGGAGATCTTGGAGGAGTTCGCGCCACCGAGCACGCCGGCGAGGTTGCCGAGCATGCCGAGGTCGAGTCCACCGAGGGCGTTGGCGAGTTGGCCGGCGCCCTGCGAGGTGCCGGCGAGCTTGGCGAGACCGCCGAGGAGGGCGGGAACGGCAGCCGCCGAGGCGGCCTTGGTCTGCGCCTCATTCGTGCCGACGAGCGACCCGAGGCTACCGAGCACCTGGCTGGTCAACTGATCCTTGACAAGATCAACGATATTCATGCATCACTCCCAGAAGCGAAAAAAAAGACGTCACCGGCCGCGGCGGGCCCTCCGAAACGGGGGCAGAGTGCCCCCGGAACGGGTGTGATCCTTTGTACAAAGGTGATTTTGTCTTACACGCTCGACGCGGCGATCACAAGCAACCATCCTGTGGCTGGAATTCTTCGCCCCCGGTCGGCAGTTGCGGAGCATCCGGGCGATCTTGCCAGGCCCTCAGCCGGCCGGCCCTATACTCGGCCGGCATGACCCAGCAACTTCCCGCCACCCCCACCGCCCCACCCCCCGAACTCCTCGCCCCGGCGGGGGACTGGGACTGCGTCCGCGCGGCGATTGAAAACGGGGCTGACGCCGTCTATTTCGGCCTCGACTGCGGCCACAATGCCCGCGTTCGAGCGGCAAACTTCCCCGTTTCCGACCTCCCTCGGATCGTCGAGACCCTCCACCGCCACGGCCTCCGCGGCTACACCACGCTCAACACCCTCGCTTTCGACGGGGAACTCGGGGAACTCGAAGGGCTGGCTCGGGAAGTGGCAGCGAGTGGGGTCGATGCAGTGCTCGTCCAGGATGTCGGCGTAGCCCGGCTCTTTCGGGCCTGCTGCCCCGATCTGCCGCTTCACGCCTCCACCCAGATGACCCTCACCAGCGCCGAGACGATCCGCCTGGCCGAGGCCCTCGGCATGGAGCGGGTGGTGCTCGCCCGGGAGCTGTCGCTCGAGGAGATCGGGGCGATCCGGCGATCGACGACGCTCGCGCTCGAGGTCTTCGTTCACGGTGCCCTGTGCGTTGCCTATTCGGGCCAATGCCTCACGAGCGAGGCCCTCGGCGGGCGGAGCGCCAACCGCGGCCAGTGCGCCCAGGCCTGCCGCCTCCCCTACGAACTCGTCTGCGACGGGCGCGACGTCGATCTCGGGGCGCAGCGCTACCTCCTCTCCCCTCAGGACCTTGCCGCCTACGACCTCACCCCGGAGCTCCTGGCTGCCGGGGTGTCGAGCTTCAAGATCGAGGGGAGGCTCAAGACCCCGGAGTATGTCGCCAATATCGTCCGCCACTACCGGCGGGCCATCGACGCGGCGACGGCGGGGGGCCGGGCGACGTTCACTCCCCGCGATATCGAAGCGATGGAGCTTTCTTTCTCGCGCGGCTTTTCCCCCGGCTGGCTCCTCGGCTGCGAGCACAAGCGGCTCGTGCCGGCGACGAGCAGCGCGAAACGGGGCGTCCGGCTCGGCACGGTCGTCGCCACCGGTCGCGGAAGGGTGACGGTCGATCTCGTCGCTGGGGTGAAGCGCGGTGACGGCGTCGCCTTCGATCCAGCCGGCGGGGGCGACGACGCCGCCCAGGGAGGACGCGTCTACGAGGTCTTCGAGCGGGGAGTGTCGGTGACCGACGTGGTCGACCGCGGCCGGGTCGACCTCGCCTTCGGTCACGGGAGCCTCGATTTCGCCACGATCCTCCCCGGCCAGACGGTCTGGAAAACCGACGACCCCGTCCTCACGGCGGCCCTGCGGGATTCGTTCCGGGCCCCGCTCGACCGGCTCCACCGTCGGCAGCCGGTCGACATGAAGGTCTCCGTGGCCGAGGGGGAGCCGCTGCGCGTCGAGGCATCACTCGGGGACGCCGAGGAGCGCGGGGCGACGGTGATCGTCGCGAGCGATCAGCCTGCGGAGCCGGCCCGGCGCCATCCGCTCTCGGCCGAGGTGCTCCGCGACCAACTCGGCCGACTCGGCGGCACCCCGTTCGAGTTGCGCCATCTCGATGCCCGGGTCGTCGGGGCCCCGATGCTCCCCTTGAGCGTCATCGGTAAGCTCCGGCGCGATCTCGTCGACCGGCTCTCGGCCGAAGTGGTTCGCGTCGTGCCCCGGTCGATCCGTGCCGGGGCGATCGAGGCGGTCGCCCGGGCCGACGAGCCGGTGTGGCGCGAGGTGGAAGCCTCCGCGCCCGGAGGCGATCCGGTCCTCCATTTCCTCTGCCGATCCCTCGAGCAGGTCGAGGCGGCGCTGGCCGCCGGGATCGGCGACATCGACGCCGACTTCTCCGACATCCGCCGCTACCGCGACGCCGTGCAGGTCGTCCGCCGCGCCGGGTGCACGATCCGCACCGCGACCCCGCGGATCCACAAGCCGGGGGAGAACGGCATCTTCGAGCTCATGCACAAGCAGCAGCCCGATGCCGTGCTCGTGCGGAACGTCGCCGCCCTGAACTTCTTCCACGCCAAGGGCACTCCGGTCGACGCCGACTTTTCCCTCAATGTCACCAATCGCTTTTCGGCGGCGTTCTTCCGGGCCCATGGGGCGCGGCGGATCGTCCCCTCCTACGATCTCAATCGGGATCAGCTCACGGAGCTCGTGGCGGCGGTGCCGGCGGCAGTCCTCGAGCCGGTGATCCACCAGCGGATGCCGCTGTTCCACATGGAGCACTGCGTCTTCTGTGCCGTCCTTTCCCCCGGCACCGACAAGACCAACTGCGGCCGTCCCTGCGACGACCATGCCGTCAAGCTCCGCGATCGGGTCGGCGTCGAGCATCCGCTCACCGCCGACGTCGGCTGCCGCAACACCCTCTTCCATGCCGTGCCGCAGAGCGGCGCCGAGGTGGTGCCGATGCTGCTGGCCCGCGGCGTCGCCCACTTCCGCGTCGAGCTCCTCGACGAGCCGGCGGAGGCTGTCGAGGGGATCGTCGGCGCGTACCGCGATCTCCTCGCCGGGCGGTGCACCGGCCGCGACGTCTGGACGAGGCTGCGGGCCGTCAACCGCATCGGTGTCACGCGTGGCACGCTCGAAGCGCTGTAGCCCTCCGCGGACAATCCCAGCCATGGCCCGAGGGCCTTTCCGAGGGGACGTCGGCAGCGGTATCCTGTGAGACTCGCCGCGACGACCGCGGACATGTCGGCCCCGGGGCGCTCCGCATGGACATCAACGACACCCTCACCGTGCGGCTCCGCGTCACTGACGCCGCGGGCACCGTCCGCGATTGCCCCGTGATCGCCTCCGGGCTCCTCGCCTACGAGGATTATCCCGAGGCCGATTGGGACCGCTTCATTCCCTGGCGGGGCCTCGACCTGGTCGACGTCGTCCCCCCCGGCATCAGCCCGCCGCGGCAGGTGGCGCTCGACATCGAGGAGATCCGTACCGGCCGCTGCCGCCGGGTGGTGACCCAGATCCTGGCGATGAGCCGGGTGACGATCTCCTGGGACGATGTCCGGGAGAGCCCGGGGCGATTCGACGTCGTCCTCGACCTCACCGAGCCGCAGGGTGCGGCGCAGATCGCGCGGCTCGAAGCCGATGGCGGCGAAGTCGCCCTCGCGTCGCATGTCCGCGTCCGCGGCGATCACATGGAAGACCTGCTCGACGGCTGAGCAGCTATTTACTGTCGATCGCGATCGTCATCGGCTGCCCGGCCTTCACCTCGGCGAAGAGCCCGGAAGTCGCTGTCTTTTCCGTCTTGGCCGGCACCGGCCGGAGCGTCCCCTCGAGGTCGCGGACGGCCACCGGTCGCCCCGGTCCGGCCGTTGCCGCGGCCTTCTTCTCCTGGGCCGCCATCCCGGCATACATCGACGTCATCACCGCCACCTTGTAGCGGCCGGGCTTGATGTCGTAGAGCTTGAACGAGCCATCCTTCGTGATCTGGCTGCTCGACGACTCTCCCCCCCCCTCCGGTTCGAACACGATCAGCCCCATCTCGAGAGGCGTGCCGTCGAGTGTGGCCGTACCCACGGCCTGGATCCCCTTGAGCTGGGTTCCCTGCTGGCCGCAGCCGACTTGGGCCACGAAGGCGAGGAGGAGCGAAACCATGGCGAGGCTACGGCGAAGACGCATGCTGGGGATCCTTGCTGCTTGATGGGGGAAGGGAGCCTGAGGCGCCGCCAAACGTCACGTCATTCGATGTCGACGTTCCCGCCATCCTTCGGGAGGATGCTCTGGCTCCAGGGAATCGTGTCGACCGCCGTCGACACCGTCCGGACGCTGCCGTCCCCCATGCAGCAGAGAACCACGCCAGGGGAGTGGCCGATCGCCCGATACTCCTGCCAGATGCACTGCGCCGGCTTCGGCGTCGACATCGGCGGGAAGAACGTCTTGTAGGCCGGGTTGTTGGGGTCGCTCGTGTAGGCGGTGTTCGTACGTCCGAAAACAGGCCAGTAGCGATCGTCGGCCGGGTGGCCCCAGGCGTTGCCGAAGGTGTCGCTGTTGTTCGGTCCGGAATCGGGGCCGCAGGCCATCCTCCGCTCGGCGAGGAAGATCGTCTTCGAAGAGCCGTCGGTGATGTCGGAAAACCGGCGCTGTCCGTGGGTGTTGTGCCAAGTCCAGAGGTCGCTCTTGATGTTCTCGGGGCGGCCGAAGACCTGGAAGTTGCAGCCATAGCTACAGAGGGCGACGTCGACCGGGTTCTTCCACATCCAGTCGGCACGGAAGCCGTCCTTGAAGATCGGCGTGCCGGCGCTGGCGTCATTGGGGGCGACGAGCGTCGGGACTGGCACGCTCATCGCGGCCCGGTTGGCGTCGATCTGACCCAGGCCGCTTCCCTTCCAGTTGGTGATGTTCTTCGGGAGAGCCCCCTGCTCGAAGAAGGGGAGGAGACAGAAGAAGAAGGTGCCGTCGCTGTTGGTATAGCCGCCGGTGTACTGCGGGCTGCTCCACCAGAAGGCGACCGCCGGGGGGAGGCAGCCGAGGGTGTCGTGGCCGTTGTGCGTCGCCAGGCCGATCTGCTTGAGGTTGTTGGAGCTCTGCGAACGGCGGGCCGCCTCGCGGGCCGATTGCACGGCGGGAAGAAGGAGGCCGACGAGCGTTCCGATGATCGCGATGACGACGAGGAGTTCGACGAGCGTGAAGGCGCTGACGGACCGGCGCGGCGTGATGCGGGACATGAATCGGCTCCTGAGAAGATATGGAATCGAAGGATCGGAGCGGGCAGGCGGCATTTTTGAACGCCGTCCGGGGAGTGTCAAACGGGCTCCGAGACAGCCCCGATCACCAGTAGACGTACTGGAGAAACTTCTCCCGGTCGGCCTTGGGGAGATCGTCGACCGAGCGGACGACGTACCGGTTTTCCTCGGTGTCGATGAGCATCTTGCCGTCGGTGCCGAAGTCGATCGCCTGGCTCTGCGTCCAGCGCGCGGTGAACTTCTGCCGGCCGACGTCGGTGTCGACGTCGAAGTCGAGGTAGCCGTGGGCCAGCTTCACGTCATGCACCCTTCCGATGGCGCGGACGAGCGAGCGACGCTTGAGGCCGGTGCGGACCACCGCCCGGTCGGCCTCCGGCCAATCGGCGAGCCGCCGGATCATCCCCACCTCGATCTCGTCGCCCGATTCGTTCCAGCCGCGCACCGAGAGGTAGTCCTCGGGGCGGGAGGCGGGAAAGGTGCGGACGAGGAACAGGCCGGCCGCGAGCCGTGTGCCGTTCTCCTCGAGTTCGATCCGGTCGTGCGGGCCGATGAGGAAGCGATGCGTGCCCGTCTCGAGCCAGCGGATGGCCCCACTGGCCGGCATCGTGGCGGGAGGGGCTTCCACGAGAGGAGTGACCGGTTCGGAAGGCGTCGCGACGACGGGCTGGGCCGACTCCTCGGCGAGGAGCGTGTCGACCGTCGGCTGCTTCGTGACCTGCGTCTGGATCCGGACCAACCGGGCGTAGATCCCGTCGGCGGCGAGGAGCTCGGCGTGGGTCCCCTGCTCCGCGAGGCGACCACGGTCGAAGGCGAGGATCCGGTCGGCGTTGCGGAGGGTGGAGAGCCGGTGGGCGATGGCGATGGTTGTCCGGCCGCGAACGAGCACCGCGAGCGCTTCCTGGATCGCCTTCTCGGCCTCGGCGTCGATGTTGCTCGTCGCCTCGTCGAGGACGAGGATCCGCGGATCGTAGAGGAGCGTTCGGGCGATCGAGAGCCGTTGCTTCTCGCCGCCGGAGAGCCCCGCGCCGTGCTCTCCGAGGAGGGTCTCGTAGGCGAGCGGCTGGCGGCAGAGGAAGTCATGGGCGCCGGCGGCTTTCGCCGCCTCGAGCCCCTGCTCGAGCGTGGCCTGCGGCCGTCCGTAGGAAAGATTCTTCCAGATCGTCCCGCGGAACAGGAACGAATCCTGGAAGACGATCCCGAGGCGCTCTCGGAGTTGCTTCGTGGAGAGCCGGCGGATGTCGATCCCGTCGATCTCGATCGATCCCTCCTGGGCCTCGTAGAAGCGGCCGAGGAGATTGACGAGCGTCGTCTTGCCCGACCCCGACCGGCCGACGATGCCGATCATCTCCCCCGGCGCGACGTCGAACGACACGTCCCGGAGCACCGGCTGGTTGCGGTCGTAGCCGAAGGTGACGTTTCGGAAGCGGATCGCCCCCTGGGGATCGTCCCAGGCCTGCGGCCTGTTCGCTTCGGCGATCGACACCGGCGTGTCGAGGAGCTCGAGGACCCGCTGGCTCCCCGAGAGGAAGCTCGTCAGCCAGGTGGTGAAGTTCGAGAGGGCGCCGAGCGGGGCGTAGAACATCGCCAGGTAGGCGAGGAAGGCGATCAACTGGCCGAGCGACATCTCGCCGGCGATGACGTCGCGGCCACCGACATACCAGACGATCAGGCCACCGAGTCCGAACACGATCTGCATCGCCGCGGCGTAGGTGGAATTGGTGTGCTCGACCCACAGCCGCCAGTTGGAGAGGTGGTCGCTGGCGGTGGCAAACTTCTCCCGCTCCCGCGGCTCCTGGGCGAAAGCCTTGACGACGCGGATCCCGGAGAGCATCCCGGAGAGCGCGGCCATCTGCTTGCTCGAGGCGTCCCACAGCCGGTAGTGACGCGGATAGACGTGCCGCCAGAAAACCCACGAGCCGAGGATCACCAGCGGCACCGGAATGAGGGTGAAGAGGGCGAGCTTGGGGTTGATCCAGACGAGCATCGCCCCCACCCCGACCAGCTGCACGATCTGGAGGAGGAAGCCCCCGGTGATCTGGTGCATGAGCCCGTGGAGCACTTCGCTGTCGTGGGCGACCCGGCTGATCATCGATCCGACCTGATGCCGGTCGTAGTAGGCGATCGAAAGATCCTGGAGCTTGTTGACCATCTCCTGGCGGAGCGTGCCGGTGAGCCCCGTGCCGATGGCGTTGGCAAGCCGCCCCTTCAACACGCCGACGATCGAGAGGAGGATCCGGGAGAACGCGAGCGCCAGCACGACCACGAGCAGCGCGGTCTTGAAGTCGGGGAGCGCGTCGGCCCCCGTCTGCTCGAGCGCCCGGGCGGAGAGGACGTCGTCGACCATGTACTGCTGGAGCTTCGGCGGCACGAGCTCCGCGACGACGCCGAGGAGCGTCAGCAGGCAAAGGCCAATCGCCCCGCGGGCATGCGGGCGGAGAAGTTCGCTGACGCGGGCCAGGATCCTCCCCTTCTGCATGCAACGGGGGCACGACTCTTCGCGGGTTGTCTTCCGCAGGCCGCAGGAGGCGCACCGCGGGGGATCGAGCGCGGCGGCCAATTCGTCGTCGGCGGGCGTCGTGGCCCCGGGCGCGGCAACGGTGGCCGAATCGGCCGCGACGTCGCTGCTGGTCGCCGCCGGCAAAGGAGAGGTCGGGGCCCCGCCGGCCATCGGAAACGCCGCGGGGAGTTCGATCCGCCCTTCGGGGGTGCGCGGGCATTCCCTCGCCTGTTCGAGCGCCCGCGACACCTTATGAAAGCGGGTCGCCAGGGCATTGGAGTAGCGGAGGAGGTCGACCCAGTCGCCGTCGGTCTTCACCTGGAGCATCCCACCGCCGACGCCGGCGCTCGTTCGCACCTGCGCCACGTCGGTCCAAGGGATGACGCGCAGAACCTTCCCGGCCCCGCCGTCTGTTTCCTGCGGGGAGGGCGTCAGGGAAGCCCCTTCCCCTGGCGGAGAACGACCGTCACGAACCACCGAAAGATGGTCGGGGGTGACGAAAAGCCACTCCTGCCGCGGCTCCCCGTCGAGCGACACGTCGGTATCGATCGAGACGAGGACGGGCCGGTGGTTGAGCCCGGCGGCGTCGAGCGCGGCACGGGCTGCCGGGGGAAGCGTCCCTGCCACGACCCGGGGCGGGGTGGAGGTTGGCGAGGCTGCGGTCACCGGCGTATGCTCCCGGGGTCGTTCGAGTGACGATTGGGTCAATGGTGTCCTTTCCATTTCCGGGGCGGAGAACGTTCATGCGATACGCAGGTGGGCCGGTCGTGGTTCGTGGGCGCGGCATCATGGCCGCGGTGATGGTCCTCGGCAGCCTCGTGGTTGCCGTCGGGTCGGTCCGGGCCGACGAGGCCGGCTTCGAGCCGCTCTTCGACGGAAAGAGCCTGGCAGGTTGGAAGGTCAATGAGAACCCCCAGAGCTGGAAGGTCGAGGACGGCCAGATCGTCTGTCACGGCCCGCGCAGCCACCTCTTCTACGTCGGTGCCGATGCCGCGAAGCCGGCCGACTTCAAGAACTTCCACTTCAAGGCTGACGTGATGACGAAGCCGAATGCCAATTCGGGGATCTTCTTCCACACGAAGTTCCAGCCCGATGGATGGCCGGCTGACGGCTACGAGATGCAGGTCAACAACTCGCAGGGGGATCCGGTCCGCACGGGGAGCATCTACAACGTCGTCAAGAACTTCGTCCCGCCGGCCAAGGACAACACCTGGTTCACCGAGGAGGTGATGGTGAAGGACAAGCAGATCACCGTGATCGTCGACGGGAAGGTGCTCTTCGAGTTCGTCGAACCGGACGGCGTCACGGGCACCCGCAAGCTCTCCAACGGCACCTTCGCCCTCCAGGCCCACGATCCTGGCAGCGAGGTCCGCTACAAGAACATCCGCGTCAAGCGGCTGCCGTGAGCCCCGATTTCGGAGCCCACGCCAGACGGTGAATGCAGGGGAAGGGGGCGTCCGACGACGCCCCCTTCTTCATGCGCTGAGGGTGATCGCATCCGCTTCCGGCGACCGGCGGTAGCGCCACCATGGGGCGGCGGGAGACGCCGGTGGAATGTCATGTTGACGCAGACCGCCCTGTCGGCGTAACTTCCTGATCGATTCTGACAAAAGACAATGAACATGGTGATGATTCACCGAACCGCGAGGGGACGCGAGCCATGAGCACGATCCAGTCGGCTGGGATCCGCGATGACATCACGCAGTGCATCGGCCGCACGCCGTTGGTCCGGCTTCGCCGGGTGACGGAAGGCTGCGTCGCGGATGTCATCGGCAAGATCGAGAACATGAACCCCCTGTGGAGCGTGAAGGATCGGATCGCCGCGGCGATGATCGACGCTGCCGAGAGAGACGGCCGCATCGGGCCCGACACGATCATCGTCGAGCCGACCAGCGGCAACACCGGCATCGGTCTGGCTTATGTCTGTGCCGCCCGTGGCTACAAACTGCGAGTGATGATGCCGGAGAGCATGAGCCTCGAGCGTCGGCGGATGCTCAAGGCGCTCGGCGCCGAACTGGTGCTCACGCCGGCCGCCGAGGGGATGCCGGGAGCGGTGCGGCACGCCGAGGATGTCTCGAAGTCGAGCCCGCAGTATTTCATGCCGCAGCAGTTCAACAATCCCGCCAATCCCGAGATCCACCGGCAGACGACGGCCGAGGAGATCTGGGCCGACACCGACGGCAAGATCGACATCCTCGTCTGCGGCGTCGGCACGGGGGGCACGATCACCGGCTGTGGCGAGGTGCTCAAGGCCCGCAAGCCGAGCCTCAAGGTCATTGCGGTGGAACCGCTCAACAGCCCCGTGATCTCGCAGAAGCTCGCCGGCGAGCCGATCAAGCCGGGCCGTCACACGATCCAAGGGATCGGCGCCGGGTTTATCCCCGGGGTGCTCAATCTCAAGGTCATCGACGAAGTCGTGAAGGTCGACGACGAGGATGCCAAGGAGACGGCCAGGCAGATGGCCAAACGCGAGGGGCTGATGTGCGGGATCAGCTGCGGCGCTGCCGCCTGGGCCGCGCTTCAGGTGGCCCGCCGCCCGGAGAACGCCGGCAAGATGATCGTCGTCGTCCTCCCCGATCTCGGCGAACGCTACCTCTCGATCCCGGGCCTGTTCCCGGAGTGAGTGTTTGAGGGCGTTTCGCCGAACCCGGCCTCGTCCTCCGTCACGCTAGCCAAATGCACAACGCTTTGCGTTGTAGCGAGGGGTCGCCCGTGTTCCGTGAGCCGGCGTAGCCGACAAGCGCAGCCCGGAAGGCGGAGCGCAGGCGGGTCCGAGAGAGCGGAGGCCCATGGAGGGCCGGAGCGAACTCGGCTGGGGGCATGGGCGACCCCGAAGCCCACGCTCGAGCCAGAACTTCAGATCGTAGGCCTGAGGGTTCGTCGCTACGGGCTCTCCCGACGCCACGCTCGAGTGAGGAAAGCCCGGGGCGGGCTCACTTCCCCTTTGCGGGCTTTTTCTGGGCGAAGAGCCAAGCGAGAACGTCGGGATCGCGGTAGGCGGGCGTCCAGGAATCGTGGCCGACGCCGGCGAGCTCGGAATACTTGGGCGTTCCACCGGCGGCGCGGAGGGCTTCGATCATCGTCCGCGACCGCTCCACGCGGACGGCGGTGTCGGCGTCGCCGTGGAAGCACCAGATCGGCAGATCCTTGATCTTCGCCGCCGTCGCCTCGTCGCCACCGCCACAGATCGGGAGCACGGCCGCGAAGCGATCCGGCATCCGGGCCGCGAGATCCCACGAACCGTAGCCCCCCATCGAGAGCCCCGTGAGATAAATCCGTGTCGGGTCGATCGGTTCACGCTTGAGCGTGTCCTCGATCGCGGCGATCACGGCCATCATGTCGACGGTCGGTGTCGGGGACTGGGGCGTGCTCTCGATCTTTGACCAGTCGACGTCGACCCACTTCTGCTCGTCGCGGCACTGGGGAGCGAGGACGAAGCAGGGATGAGCCTGACGGGCGTTCTGCTCGGCCATCCAGGTGGGGAAGTACTTGAGCTGGATGACGTTGTCGTTGCCCCGTTCGCCGGCGCCATGGAGGAAGATCACGAGCGGGTAGCGGGTGCCCGGGGTGATCGACGCGGGCTCGAGGAGCCGGTAGGCAAACTCGACCGGCTCAACGTCCTTCGCCGGGGCGACGCGGACGGTCCTGGCCTCGTAGAGGGCGGCGAGCTGTTCTGCGTTGGGGGAATCAGCGGACACGGCGGGCTTCTCCTGCGAGGGGGCGGCGTCGTCGCCGCGAGCGATGATCGGCAGGGCTGCCGTGAGCAGGACGCCGAGGGCCAGGCGGCCGAGCCAGGCGCTTGTCGGAGCGGGGCGGGGCATCGATCCTCCTTGATCGTAAAGCATGGCCGGATAGCCTGGCCGAAAGGTTAGACCGGAGAGCTTGTCCGGAGCGTGTGAACGGTAAGCGTTGGCTGGGGAATCGTGGGGCGAAGCTCGGCAGGTCATTCAGCGGCGTGATCAGGCCGTCGGGGCGTCGCCGACGACGAGCTTCACGCGCCGCGGCATCCCGAATCGCCCCAGCATTCCCACCGCCCCCTTGGGGACACCGAGAAACTCGAGCTGTTCAAACCACTTCGGCGTCTCGGCGGCGAGCTTGCCGACGGCCGTGCCGCGGAGATCGAGGGAGCGGAGGTTCTTCAATTCCTTGAGTTGGAGGAGTCCTTCGTCGGTGATCGTGCCCCCGGAGAGGTCGAGGGTGGCAAGATCCTTGAGCGAGTCGGCGCGGAAGCCGAGAAGGATCGCGAACACGTCGTCAGCCCGGGGGCCGCGCACCCGGACGGTGACGAGCTTGTCGGCGACATGGCCGAAGTCCTCACCGAAACTCTTCCGCAGCCAGTCGGCCTCCTCCATCTCGATCTCGCCGCCGCGCTCGATGGCCTCGGTGACCACCTCCTGCTGCTGCGAGTAGGCCTCGATCTTCGAGGCCAGCCATTCGAGCTTCCCCGCCTTGAACTGCACGAACTCCTTCGCGTCGTCGTAGGCCTTCTGGAGGCGGACGAACTCGGCAGGATCGCCTCCCCGGTCGGGGTGGGCGGCCATCGCCTTGGCGAGATAGGCCTGCTTGACGTCCTCCGCCGTCACCGGCGGAAGGAGGCCGAGGATCGTGAGGCACTCCGGGTGGGAGGGATCGTTGCCACGGGGAGACGAGGGGTGCGAAGCCATCGGCAACAACCTGGAGAACCTGGGCGGGCAGGGAAGGTCCGAGAGCCTACCCTCGGGCGGCAAAATGCCGCAACGCAGCATGGTGGGGGGGCGGCGCGGTGCCGGTTCACCTTGATCGGCAACGCCGAGTCCCCTAGGTTCCCCAAAGTTCATCCCCGGCAGGACGCCGGGATTTCGTCCAAGGAGGGCTTGCGATGCGCCATGCGTGGGGGACGTTCGTCGATGCCGTGACCGGTGCCGTGGCCGGAGTTCGTTCTGTGGCCGCAAGCATCGGCGGGACGCCGGGCCTGCTTGGTGCTGCGGTGATTGTCCTTGCCTGCCTCGCCTGGCGCGTCGGGGCCGTCGACTCTCAGGCCGATGCCCAGATCCCACTGCTCCGCGGCCGAACTCCCGCCGCGTCTCCTGCCGCGGCACCGCGGCCCGCCCCTGGGCAGAAAGCGGCCGATGCGAAGGCGCCTGCCGCCGCCGTTGCCCCCGCGCGGCAACTCGCCGCGATGGTCAACGGCGCGGAGATCCCGCAGGCCCAACTCGCCGAAGAATGCGTCGCCCGCCACGGGGCCACGGTCCTCGAGGCGATCGTCAACAAAATGATCATCGATCAGGGCTGCCGGCAGTTGGGGATCGCCGTCGGGCCGGAGGAGGTCGATGCCGAGATCGAGGTGATGGCGAAGCGATTCAATCTTCCCCGCGAGAAGTGGATCGAGCTGATCCGCGACGAACGCGGCGTCACCCCGCAGCAGTATGCCGACGAGATCGTCTGGCCGATGATCGCCCTGCGACGATTGGCTCATGCCGAGATCGAGCCCACTTCCGAGGAAATCGCCGAGGCCCACGAGCATCAGTTCGGCCCGGCGGTGAAGGCGCGGATCATCGTTCTCCGCACGGCGTCCGAGGCGGAGCGGATCCGCGCCGAGGTGGCATCGAAGCCCGACGAGTTCGGTTCCTTCGCCCGACAGCACTCGGTCGACGTCGGCAGCGCCAGCGCCAACGGCTGGGTGCAGCCGATCCGCCGCCACACCGGCGAGCCGAGGTTCGAGGCCATCGCCTTCGGCCTACCGGTCGGTGGCATCTCCCCGGTGGTCCAGGTGGCCGACCAGTTCATCATCATCAAGTGCGAAGGCCATCTGCCGGCGGCCGACGTGGCCCTCGACGACGTCCGCCCGCGGCTCACCGAGGAATTGCGCGAGCGGAAGAGCCGGGAGGCCTCGTCGTCGGTGTTCCGTCGCCTCCAGGAGGCCGCCAAGGTCGAGAACGTGATGAACGATCCGGCCCGCGCGGCGGCCCTGCCGGGGGTGGCTGCGCTCGTCAACGGAGCGCCGGTGAGCATCGACCGCGTCCGCCAGGCGTGCCTCGATCGCCACGGCCTCGACGTTCTCGAGATCCTCGTCACCCGCACGCTCCTCTCCCAGGCGATGGCGAAGAACGAAGTTGCCGTTTCCCAGGCCGACATCGACGCCGAAGTGATGCGCGGCGCCGAGGCGATGGGCTTCCGCCGGGCTGACGGCACGCCCGACACCGCGGCCTGGCTCGAACGGGTGACGCGGGACGACAAGGTGCCGCTCAAGCACTACCTCGACGACATCGTCCAGCCGACGGTGGCCCTCAAGAAGCTCGTCGGGAAGGTGCCGGTCTCGCAGGAAGATCTCGACAAGGCGTTTGCCGCAACGTTCGGGCCGCGGGCGAAGTGTCGCGTCGTCATCCTCGACACCCAGCGGCGTGCTCAGGAGGTGTGGCAGCTGGCCCGCCAGAACCCCAACGCCGAACTGATCGGCGATCTTGCCGAGAAGTACTCCGTCGACCCGACCACCCGCAGCCTCCGCGGCGAGGTGCCCCCGATCCAGCGATTCGGTGGCCAGCCCGCGCTCGAGCGGGAGGTGTTCGCGCTCAAGCCGGGGGAGCTCTCCGGCGTGGTGCAGATCGCCGACCGCTTCATGGTCTTCTTCTGCGAGGGCTACACCGAACCGCAGCAGCTGCGATTCGAGGAGGTCCGCGATGAGCTCTATGTCGACATCGAGGACAAGAAGCAGCGGATCGAGATGGGGCGGTATTTCACCCATCTCCGCGAAGGGGCGGCGATCGACAATTTCCTCGCCGGTACCAGCCAGTCGGCCAGCACCGAAGCGGGGGCGGTCGCTCGGGGACCTGCCGGTGTGGCGTCGGGCGCCTCGCCAACGCTCTCGAAGCAACAGCAGGACGAGCTTTCCCGGCCGCGCGCCGGGAGCCGTCGGGTTGTCGCCCCGCCGGCTGCCGGCCCAGCCGCCGATCCAGGCGTCCGCCCGGCGTCGTTCGACGCTCCGGCTGCAGCTCGCTAGCAGGCCAGTGGAACCATCGCGCCACGCCGCCCGTCGGAACGCTCTGCTGCCGGCCGTGGGCCATAGGGCAGAAGCGATTCCGACGGTGCGGGCGAGGCTAGATCACTCGAGTTCCGGAAGGACGGCCTCGGCCTGGGCCGCTTCGCGGAGCTTCTCGAGCGCCTTCGCTTCGATCTGCCGGACCCGCTCCTTCGTCACGCCGAGGGCCGTGCCGACTTCCTTGAGGGTCTGCGGCTCGTGCCCACGGTCGAGACCATAGCGACGGATGATGATCGTCTGCTCGCGGGAGTCGAGGCGGTCGAGGAACCGCCCCACCTGCTGCAGCCGGTCCGATTCCGCCATCCGCAACTGGTTCTCGTCGGTCCGCGGGTCGGCCGCGGTCTGTAGCATCTCCATGTCGGCCGCCCGGAACCGCTCGCGCCGCTTGTGCTCGTCGGGGATCGTGCGGGCGTAGTTCTTCATGATCGCCCACGACGCGTAGGTGCTGAACTTGTTGCCACGGGCGTAGTCGAACTTCTCCACCGCGCGGATCAACGACATGTTGCCGTCGCTGACGAGGTCGAAAAAGCTGTCGCCGGGGGCCACCCGCCGCTTGGCAATCGACACCACAAGCCGGAGGTTGGACCGCACGAGGCGATTCTTCAGCGCCACGATCTCCTCGTAAATCGAGTCGATCTGGTCCATCAGACGCGTGCTCGGCTTCTCGGCGTCGAGTTGGTCGCGCAGCGCCTTCGCCTTGTGCTTGAGGTAGTTGAACTTCCGGAACAGCCACACCTCCTGCTCACGATTGAGCAGTGGCACCTCGTAGAGGCTGGCGAGGTAGGCGGGCAGTCCGGCGGGGCGCCGCGTCCGCTTCGTCGGCTCGTCGAGGCCGGGGAAGGGCTGGTTGACCACGTCTTCGGCCGTGCGGCGGTCGAAGAGGGCGTTGGGGATGTAGTCGAGGGGGAGGAGCATCGTGTGGGCGGCCCGCTGGGCAAGGATCACCCGATAAATGCTCGCCTTCGAGCGGTGGTAACGCTTGGCGATCGAATCGACCGCTTCGCCGCGTGACCAGAGTTGGAAGATCCGCTCGCAGGTCTCCGGACGGAGGCGACCGTCGGCGGCGGGGAAAACCTCGACACCGGGGTTTTCCTGATCGTGGTGCTTGATCGTGTAGCGGATCGTCTCGACGCTGCGGTTGAGGCGCTTCGCGATCCGGCGGTGGACGTCGGCCGGGCAGGCGCCCACCGCGGCCAGTCGGCGCGCCCAGGCGATGATCTTGCCGTGCTCCTCGGTGGAGAGCTGGCTGAAGCGGCTTCCCCGCTCGATCCGCAGCGGGTTGTCGGTGACGAACCGCTCCACGTCGCTGGCGAGGAATCCGACCCGCTTCCGCCCCCCCACGTCGTGACTCCGGGCGACGAGGCCATGGGCCCGCCACCGCGAGATCGTCTTCGTGGAGACATTGAAACGGGAGGCGAGTTCCTCGATCGAGAGCACGCTGTCGCCGCTCAACGGCACGACGTCGCCGTCGTGCCGCGGGGCACCCGCGTCGATCGCTTCTCCGCTCACGCCGGCGACGGAGCGGGGCTCGAAATCGATCTGCTCTTCCATGAACAGGCGCACGACAGGACCTTGGGAATCAGAACGCATCGCATTCCTCCTTGGCCGGCCATCCGAGGCCGGTCGTTGGTTTGGTCGGAACCGGGCCTGCGGGCGACCCCTGACTTCGCCCGCGACCCCGATGCTCCGAGACAGTGTTTCACGCGACCTTCATTGCTGGCAATCGACCCGCCCGGCGGCTATCCCACCGACCACTCGAAATGCCGAAACGTGCACCGCGTCGCCGATCTCCTCGGCAGGGTTCCGCTGCCGTTGCCGGCAGGGACGTTCGCGGTGAGCTGTCGCACGATTCCGGGCCGGTGCCTTGCCAGGCCGGCGCTGATTTCGGAATCGATGGGCGGGCCCTCCTGTGCCCCCCGTTCCCGTATCCGGGACGCCGATTTATACGGCCGGAGTCGGAAAAAGTTCTTCGGGCTGAGGGTTGTTCTCCAGTTTTTTTCTGCAACGCCCTGAGACCAGGTCAGTACGGACCCTTTTTAAATAGCTTAAGTTGTTTGCGGCGTTCTGTTTGCGTCGCCTTTGGGAGGCTGTTCACGCCCCCTTCTTCCGGCCTTTCCAGCCAAAGAGTCTGCTCACACTGGGTAGGATGGACGTGCAGACACCTGGTATCAGTCGTTTGGGGCGACCTGACCGGGGCGGCTCGAGATCCCCGGCTTCAACGGAGCGGGGGACGGATTTTCAACCACTGCCGCGGCGGACCGACCCCGCTTGACTCCCCCCGTCACCGCATGGAATACTCGGAGATTCCCGTCGTGGTGACTTCGTTGCGGCGTTGCGCACGCGTCGCGGGGCCCGCGGTTTTTACCGGTTTTGATGCGGGAGAGTCGGTTCCCGGCCGGATGAGACAGGTTTTTTTGGTCTACCTGGCCATGGTGTCGGGTCGACAGCCTGTCGGGAGTCCGTTCTGTCGGGATTCCGGTGAGCGCGGGAATCGGGGCAGGTTGACGATGCCGCCGGCGCGGGGCATCGGCTGACAATTCGTCGGAGTCCGGAGGCGTGAGCCATCGATAAGAACCATCGCATCAACGAGCAGATCCGGATTTCCCCGATCCGCGTGATCACGGCCGAAGGAGGGCAACTCGGGATCATCCCCACCGACGAGGCGTTAGCCCGCGCTCGCGAGGCCGGGCTCGATCTGGTCGAGGTGGCCCCGAACGAGAAGCCGCCGGTCTGCCGAATCATGGACTTCGGCAAGTTCAAGTATCAGCAGAAGAAAAAACAGCACAAAACACACGTCCACCACACGAAGATCAAGGAGATCCGTCTCCGACCTAAGACGGGCGAGCACGACATCGAGTTCAAGGTCAACCAAGCCCGTGGCTTTCTCCAGCACAAGGACAAAGTGATCGTCTCGGTCGTGTTCCGCGGTCGCGAACTGGCCCACATCGACGAGGGGCAGCGCGTGATGCGGAATATCCTCGAACAGCTCGATGCGGTCGGTAAGATGGACGCCCCGCCGCAGCAGATGGGAAAGCGACTGATCTGCACCCTTTCCCCCCGCTGACACTCCCTCACCGTTCTCCCCTTTCGCCTCCTGTTCACCGTTCACGGAGTTTCCAATCATGCCGAAGCAGAAGACCCACAAGGGTGTGAAGAAGCGTTTCCGGCTCACCGCCACGGGCAAGGTGAAGCACCGCCGCGCTGGGACGAGTCACCTTCAGGTGCGGCTCTCCGCGAAGCGGAAGCGCAACCTCCGTGGCACCGGAGTGCTCGCTTCGGTCGACACCCCGAAGATCGCTGCCGCCCTCGGTAAGTACAGCTACTGACGCCGCCTTCCGGCCGCCGGCGCATCCCTCCCCTGATTCTCCGGGGCGAGTTTTGCCCGAGACTTCCGGAGAGCCTTGGCGTCGTTGTCTGTCAGGCTCCTGTTTCCCTGGCTCTGTTTCCCAGTTTTTCCGTTCCTCGGTTTCCGGTTTGCAGGCCCCCCTTGAATTCCGGGGGCCGGACAGGACGATGATGTCCTTCCCGCTTTTTTGTCCGTTTCGTTGATTCAGCGTCGATTCACTGTCGAGACTCCTGAAAGACAAAGACCAGTCCCATGCGTACCAAGAGCGTCGTCCCCCGTCTGCGGGCCAAGAAGCGGTTGTTCAAGCGGGTGAAGGGGTCGGTCGGCGGACGTCGCCGGCTGCTCCGGACGGCCAAGGAATCGATCATCCGCGCTGGCGTCTACGCCCGGCGCGATCGGCGGCGCAAGAAGCGTGATTTCCGCCGTCTCTGGATCATCCGCCTCAACGCTGCGGCCCGTGAGCGTGGCCTTCGCTACAGCCAGTTCATCTGCGGGCTGGAGAAGATCGGGTGTGAACTCGACCGCAAGACGCTCTCCGAGATGGCGGTGCTCGACCCGACCGGCTTCGATGCGATCGCCGAGCAGGTCCGAGCCGCCCTCGGCGTCCCGGCACCGGCTGGCGCTGCCTGATCTGAAGGGGCGGCTTGTCGCGTGGGCACCGTGTCGCTCGAATCGTTCCGCGCTGACGTAGAGCGCCTCCGCGCCGAAGCGGT